>JAIORS010000171.1 GCA_021108005.1 Candidatus Aegiribacteria sp. | reverse complement strand
AAAGAAATCAAGAATGCTATTAATGACATTGGTTCTCCTTTTCTTAGCTATAACGTTTGCATAACCAGCACAGATATTAATCTGGGTCATAGCTTTGCAATTGTGGCTGGTTCATGCATTTGTGCTATTATCCTCCATTTTCAACAGAGTCAAGGATTTCCTTTTCTTCCTTTGTAAGTTTCATTCTCTATCTTCTCCCAAGTATTTCTTTGTCATCTTTCGACTGGGGATAATCGTCTTCAGGAAGATGACGTAATTATCTTGAATGATAACTATACGCAGTTCGGTTAATTTGGCCACTGATTCCGTGCTTAATTGAGAAGTTCAGGGGAAATGACGGAGTTGCGCTTGATGACCTTTTTGAAGAATTTCTTCCAGGTTATTCCCCATTTATTCTGAAAGTACTTTCGTGGATCCATGGTTTCCGGGCCGCTAAAACGGGCAGTTGTCCGCTTGGCGAAATGGTAGACAAGGCTGTTTCCCACTCCTACGAAATGCCGGCATCCGTAATTATGCATTTTCATGGCAAGATCGGGGTCGCTGCCGAAACCCGGGAAATACTCCTCATCGAACCCGCCGATAGCCTCCCAGTCTTTTCTGGAAAGGAGAACAGGGGTCCAGGTACTGACCACATTGTATGGTCTTATGAGAGTTCTATACTCTTTTAGGAGTTTCTCTTCTTCGAAAACCGACGGGGAATCACCGTAATTACTGTTTCCAATGTAACATGGAGTGGAATTACCGGGTTCTATAGCCGTTCCGGATAGCCACAGCTTATCGGCAAGACCGAGATATCCCGCAAGTGCGGTATCCCAGCCGGGCAGAGGGTACATATCATCGTTCATGTAACAGATGAAATCTGTCGTTGCCAATTCCGCCGCTCTGTTGACTGCTGGACATACACCGGTGTTCTTTTCGGAACCACAGTACAATACGCTCTTACCCTCAGACCACTTTTCGCAGGATTTATCGAATTCGTTGAAGAAGATAATTATCTCATGAGGCACAGCGCTGTTTCTGGTGAGACCTCTGTACATGAGATCCAGGTATTCCAGATTCTTCCATGTCGGTACTACTACAGAAAACGGTTTCATACTCCTTCTTCGGGCCAGCCATTATCAATAAGATCCTTCAGTTTATCTGCCAGAGTCTCAACCGGTATTCTCATCTGCTCAAGGGAATCACGTTCGCGGATGGTGACCATCTTGTCATCAAGGGAATCAAAATCGTAGGTTATGCAGAAAGGCGTACCCGCCTCGTCCATTCTCCTGTACCGCTTTCCGATCGATCCCGTTACGTCGTACGTTACCGGGAAATGGGGTCTGATAGTATCGAAAACTTCCATCGCATTTTCGGAAAGCTTCTTTGAAAGCGGCAGTACAGCGGCCTTGATGGGGGCAAGATCGCGGTGAAGACCGAGAACAACCCTTTCTCTTCCTTCCACTTCCTCTTCGCGGTACGCGTCCAGCATAACGGCAAGCATCGTCCTTCCAATGCCTCCGCTTGATTCTATAACGTATGGAACGGTCTTTGTATTGTTAACCTGATCGTGATACGATAGATCCTGACCGCTACCTTCAATGTGCGCCTTCAGGTCGAAGTCGGTTCTGTTAGCTACGCCCTCAAGCTCACCCCAGCCGTTTGTAGCGAAAGGAAAAGTGTATTCTATGTCGAAACAGGAACTGGCGTAATGAGCAAGCTCACTGTCATCATGTCTACGGGTTCTCAGATTCCCGCTTTTTATGCCGAGTTCGTAATACCATTTCATTCTCTCGTCCAGCCAGAATTCAAACCATTTATCCGCCTCTTCGGGGAGACAGAAGAATTCCATTTCCATCTGTTCGAATTCCCTTGACCGAAAAACAAAATTCCGAGCAGTGATCTCGTTCCTGAAAGCTTTGCCCATTTGAGCTATTCCGAAGGGAAGTTTCTGCCTTGTCGCGGTTACGATGTTCCTGAAATTCGCGAAAATCGGCTGGCAGGTTTCCGGGCGGAGGTAGACAGTGGATGAATCGTCCTCCAGAGCGCCCATCTGTGTTTTGAACATAAGACCGAAATCCCTTGGTTCGGTCAAAGGTCCTCCACATTCAGGACAGGTGTCCCCTTCAATATGATCCAGCCGGAACCTGCTTTTGCATTTCATGCAGTCAACCATGGGATCATGAAAATTTTTCAGGTGTCCCGAAGCCTTCCAGACATCGGGATGTGTTATTATGGCTGAATCCATCCCCACAACGTTCATCCTTGTAGTTACCATGAAATTCCACCAGCTGTTTTCAATGTTCTTTTTCAATTCGATGCCCAGAGGGCCGTAGTCCCATGAGGATTGAAGCCCTCCATATATCTCTCCCGATTGAAAGACATATCCACGTCTTTTACAGAGAGATACAAGCTTTTTCATCAGGTCCGTAACATCAGCGGTCATTTTCAAGGGCCTCCAGTACTGAAAGTGATTTCAATTTCATTTTTATTTCCATATGTACTTCCGCGAATTTTCTCATAAGATCAAAACATTGCCTGTATCCGCCCTGCCAGAGTTTCAAATTTCGAACTTTGTCGAGCCTGCTGCTTCTTGATTTACGTATGAACGCTATAAGCCCGGGGGGGATCTTTTCGGAACTTTCGTCGCAGTTAGTGCAGACAATACCACCTGAAGCAGTATCCCACATCGATGAATTTCCTGGATTCCCTCCACATCGCGTGCATCGGTCGATCTCCATAGCGAAACCTGAAAGTCTTAAAGACTTCTCGATTCCGGAACATAACACAGGCCAGTAAGGAGCGCCTGCGTCGAAGTTATCAAGAACGCCGCTTATAAGATGGAACATGGGATGAGAAGGCTCGCTGCCTGATATCGTGTTTAAAAGCCATTCAATGAAAACGCAGGAATGAACAAAGGCATCAGGATTGCCGCGGATTGATTCATAATGGTTAAGAACTGTGGCTTCAGTGGCTGTATCCATTTCTCTGCCTTCGCGACGGGAAAGAGAAATATCCACCATAGAAAGAAGCTCAAGTCTCCCATAGAAAGAGCTTTTCGGCCTGAGGGCTCCTTTGGCTATTGCGGAGATCCTTCCGAAGTCCAACGAATACAGAGTCAGTATCAGTGATGATTCACTCCATCGAACTCTGCGAATAACAAATGACGGAGTTGTGACTCTAGCCTGCATTATCTCCCGCGATACCAACTGGCTCTACTCTGACATAAAGAATTCGCTGTGCCTTTATCTGTTCAACGGTGAATATGTAGCCGGATAGCTCGGCCGCATCATGCTGCCGGGGAATTTTGCCCATAAGCTGGTAAACCATTCCTCCAAGGCTTTCATAGTCTACGTCTTCGAAAGTGGTGTCGAGTAGTTCGTTCAGATCGTCAATGGGTATGCGGGCATCCAGAATATAAGAGTTGTCATCGAGTTTTCTTACGAGAAGAGCTTCTTTGTCGTATTCGTCAAGTATCTCGCCGAAAACCTCTTCCATTATGTCTTCTATTGTGACGAGTCCTGCTGTTCCGCCATATTCGTCGACAACCACAGCCATATGAATTCTGTTCGACTGAAACTCGCGAAGGAGTTCATCGATTCTTTTGTATTCGGGAACGAAGTAAGGTTTCCTTAAAATGTCTCTCAACTTAAAATTATTTTCATCTTCCGAAAGAAGAACAAGAATATCCTTGGCATACAGCACTCCGCGGATGTTGTCTATTTTTTCTTCGTAAACGGGTATTCTGGAGTGACCGGCTTTTTTCAGTTCATCGAATATCGTTGATAGATCTGCTTTTATCTCCACGCAAATCATGTCGATCCGTGGAACCATGACTTCCCTTACGATCTTGTCTGAGAAATCGATAATACTGTCCATGAGTTCCTGCTCTTTTTCATATTCCCCCGGATCACCCTTTTCCCTGCGCCGTTCCAGCCAGATGACGTCCGGAGGAGTAATGAACCAGTCAATAAAATCGGGATTCGTGTCCCTGTTTAATCCGAAAAGAAGAAGAGCAGGTAGGCGGAAAGGGAGAGAGATCATCCAGTAGGGAGCCTTCAGTATGGATAGAACGCGAAGGGCATTCTTTTTTGCGATAAGAGATGGCAGTATTACCGAAAGAATGAAAGCCGCTAGAACAAGGATGAGAGTTATAGCCCAGTATGGCAAGGATATATGTAAAGAAATATCCCCTGCCAGCAGTATTGCGCCCACTCCGGAGGAAACCGTACCGGCAAAATTCATCAGCCGGAGTATACCCAGGTGAAAAATGGCCGCATGTCTGCGTTCGGAAGTATCCCTGCCTTCCGAGAGAGTAAGCTCAGGTATGCAGGATCTGATTCCCGATGATAGGAATAAAACTGAAAGACCTGCTATATACAGCGTGGCTGTGGTAATCAATTTTCAGCCTGGTTTCTAAGGGCATTTGCAACAAGAGAATCAACTTTCCGGCTCATAATGCCAGCATCCTTCTCGTTACGGTGGGAATATCCTTTAAGGTGCAGATACCCGTGAAAGATCCTTTCAAGAAGTTCTTCAAATGGAGGGAAGAGCCGCCCGTCAACGAAAATCGTACCTTCCGGTCTGTCCTCATCGTTTAAAGCCAGATCAAAAGTAAGGACATCAGTTGCTTTGTCAAGGTGACGGTACTTCCTGTTAAGAACTCTTAGATAACCCGGGTCAGCAAGGACAATTTCAACGGAACCATCCATCTGGTTCCCTATCAGGCTCTCAAGCTCATCTTTGTCGAAGCCGGCATTCTCAAGGATTATGCTGATTTCAGTCATTTGAATCACCAATTGGATAATTGTCTACCCTCTTATAAAATTTGCTTTCCAGGACTGACGTGAACACTTTCACAATTGTCTTGAGATTTCTTCGAGTAAGGTGACAGTCATCAAGTTCACCCTCAAGGTCTTTTTGATCTACAATCTTAGCAACCAGTTCAGCTACTTCATCGGGAGAGGTCAGATTCTTGGTGATTGACGCAGTCTGATCCGCAAGCATGACAAGGGCCGCCTCTATGGTAAAGGGTCTCGGGCCGGGATATGAAAAGTCACTCTTTTTTACACTTTGCGGATCACTTGATTCCTGAAGTGCTTTATTGTAGAAGAATTTGGTGAGACCAACTCCATGATGCTGCTGAATAATATCGATAACAGCCCGGGGAATCTTTGCCTTTTCCGCGAGCTCCACTCCATTTTTCACATGTGCGATGATTTTTCCGGCGCTATCCCGAGGGTTCATACTGTCATGAGGATTTTCCATGTTTCTTTGATTCTCAATGAAAAGCTCAGGGGCATTCATCTTGCCTATGTCATGGAAATATCCTCCTGCGGAAGCGAGTGATTCCCAGGCATCAATTGCCCCCGCTGCCCGGCTGGCAAGCTCAGCGACAGTCTGCGAGTGATTCCATGTTCCCGGAGCGATATCCCGCATATGCTTTAGAAGAGGGTGGTCGGTTTTGTTCACTTCATCGATGGAAAGGACAGTGTAAACTCCGAAAATTCGTTCGAAAAGGAAAAGAAGCGCATTTGCGGAACCTATACCAATAACGGGAACAAGCAGAAGCCCCAGCATAGATTCCATTGGTGACGATGGGTAGAGTGAGGTATTATACATGTGAAGAAGAAGATAAACAGCGATACCTCCGGTAGCCGACAGACCTATCGCTACAGGGATACTGCGCCTTTCCCTGACATCCCATACGGTGAGAGTAGCCAGAATACCTGAAACAGCCGAAATCAGCACAACGGAGTAGGGATGAGGATGAACGAGGCCGAGAAGTAAAGAGAAGAACAGGGTGAAAAAAATCGCATGTCTTCTATGAAAGAAAATACTGGTCATGGCTGCTCCGAATGTAACCAGCGTATAACAGGGATAACCAGTACTGTTCTTAAGCGCCAGCCATAGGGTTCCGGTTGTGGCAAGGGATATTATCCAGATAACACCAAGGAGAAGAAAACGATTGGTTGATTCCCATGTATCCGGCATGATGTCATGAACGTAGAAGAATGCTACTCCCATTAGTAGGATAACGAGAAGCAACAGACATGAAACATGATTGAAGAAGAGGCTTTCCATAGGAGTGTTTTTCAGGTAGTCAAGATATTCGATGGTTCTCGAAGTCACCGGTTCGTTAGCTTTCAGAAGGATACTTCCCGCAGTTATCGTTGTATCAATATTACTGATTCCTGCAATGACGGTTTCCGCGTTCACCTGCCTGGACGAATCGTTCACGATGAGATTGGGCAGAAGAATGGATGATATCTCGTTGAGGTCACCGCTGGGAAGATCCCATCTCCCCATTCTTATCTCAAGAATTTCTCTTACATCCTCTATTTCGTTAAGATCGAAAAGCTGTCTATCCTCTGTGCTGGAGGAACCCAGGATAACGGCCTGTTCTCCGCTGTAGAATTCACGCACGTTGTCAAGGTCGAACACTCCGTCTTCGTAAATCGATGAAAGTTCCCCAACCATACCCCTTGCGAAAGATGAGTCGTAGGTTGTCAGAAGCATCAGGGGATAAAGCCTGTCTCTCAGGGGTTGCCAGACAGTTTCGTCGTACTTCAGATGTACAGGAATCGATTCGAGCATTTCATCGCGAATTTCATCGAATTCCTCATCGTTGTATGGAAGATTAAAATCAAATGGAGCAACGATATCATTAGGAATAGTCTGACCGATAGTAAGCTCAAGATCAATAATATGGTGGTCAGGCATGAAAAACAGGTAAAAGGTGCCTAAGAACACAGCAGTAATAAGGCTGCCGATAAGTATGTTTCTTATTTTCATTGTAACGGAATCTGTTGAAATTCGTGAAACCTGCAAATAACTGTCATTGGAGATCCTCTTTGCTTTCGTCCGAATCGCGTTCAAAAGCCGCAATAATCCTCTGGACAAGAGGGTGTCTTACAACATCGTTCTGGTCAAGGTATGTAAACTCGATTCCTTTTATACCTGAAAGGATTTTTCTTATTAACACAAGCCCGGATGATGAAGTTGGCTTCAGGTCTATCTGTGTGATGTCGCCCGTTATAATTGCTCTCGAACCGTATCCGAGCCTTGTCAGGAACATCTTGAGCTGTGTTATGGTGGTATTCTGAGCCTCATCGAGAATAACGAAGGCGTTGTTCAGGGTTCTGCCTCTCATATACGCGAGGGGAGCAACTTCAATAATCCTGTTATCTATTGATCGACGCACCCTTTCCGGGGATAGAGTGTCATCAAGGGCATCATATACGGGTTTCAGATAAGGATCTATCTTTTGCTGGAGATCTCCCGGGAGGAATCCCAGGCTTTCTCCCGCCTCAACAGCAGGCCTCGAAATAATTATTCTTTCAGCCTCACCGTCAGTAAGAGAGGACACAGCACTGGCAACAGCGAGAAAAGTTTTTCCAGTACCGGCTGGACCTATGCAAAAGACTATTTCTGAATCTCTTATAGAACGCAAGTATTCTTCCTGTCCGGACGTTTTCGGAAGGATTCGCCCCGCACGTCCCGGAACGGAGAGTTCAAGAGATACGTCATGCTTTCCCGGAAAACACAATGCGGCATTAATACTGTGATCGCTGAGTATGCCGGAGACTTTAAGCTCATGTTCAAGCCTTACAATAACGGCTTTTGCCTTCTCCACCGCTTCTCTGCTGCCGGAGATGCTAAGGTATCCGTCTCTGTAAATAGCTTTAATGCCAAGAGCTTTGCATATATTTCGAAGGTTAATGTCTCCGGTACCGAAGATTCTGGCTGCGGATTCCCTTTGAAGGGCAATTTTTGCTTCTTCTGTTGAAAGATCGTGCACTTAACTAATACTTTCAGATAAAAGGAAAGCTCTCCACAAGAATTGTGAAGAGCTGTCCATTTCCGCTGATAATTCTAGCGTGATCCTCCGAAACTCGCCGAGCGAGTGATGTCAAGAACCTGTCCAGGGTAGATCAGGTTAGGATCGCTGATTATGTCGCGATTAGCTTCGTAAAGCTGTGGCCACATACCTCTGTCGTCGTAAACTCTGCTGAATCCAGCAATCTTACCGAGGAAATCTCCCTCGATAACGGTGTAACTGCTGAGCATCGGTAGCGGTACCCAGAGAGTATGTCCCGCGTAGATAAGATTGGCGTCACTGATGGTGTCGCGGTTGCGTTCGTAGATGAGAGGCCATTGTGAACCATCACCGTAGTTGTAGTGATAGGATGCAATTGTCCAGAGACATTCTCCATCAAGAATGGTATGCCGGACACCGGCGCTGCGCAAACGAGCGATTTCGGCCCTGAGGGCGTTGATCTCGCTTGTGAGTTCAGCGATTCTGGCATCAACGATTGCATGTTCTTCTCTGAGAGGAAGAACCTGAGGCTCAAGCTCGGCTATGCGAACATCGGCCTCGGCTTTTCTCCATTCCCAGTACGCGATCTGAAGATGAATGTCATCGTTTCCCATTGCTTCAATTTGTGCTTGTGAATAAGCAGAAAGTTCCTCGGCAGTCCAGGTCTTGGCAAGACCCGTAGATGCAAGGCCGAGGCAAATCATCAGAGCTAATACTATTGTACGCTTCACTGGTTTCCCCTTTCCTTGCTAACGGCCTGCGCCGCCGAGTGCATGATATTCCTGCTGAAGTTCAGCAAGTTCTGCTTCGAGTGCAGTAATCTGTTCAAGTTCATCAGCAATGTGACCCGGAAGAGTTTCGAGTTCTTCCTCAAGGCCATCTGCTCTGGCTTCTGCAGCGAGAGCTGCTGCGCGTGCATCGTCTCTTGCCTGAAGTTCTGCGGCGCTTGGTCCACATGCTGCAAACAGCAGGGACACGCTCAGGAGTCCAAGACAGAACCATTTTGTTCTCGCCTTGAGCATACCTGGCACCTCCTCTCGATTTAGTTTGGTTTACGTTATTTACGGTAATACAAAAGTACGCATACATTTTCATATACTCGTACGGCTAAACACCAATATAGAATCTTAACGAAATAGTATTTGATGTCAAGAAGAATCTAGCATGAAGATTCAACTTGCTTTCAAATGCACCTTGGAGTAATATAAATATGCGAAAAGGCCAATTGCTAGTCCGGCAATGTCCGCAATAAGATCTCCCGCGGAGCAATCTCTTCCAGGAACAAAACTCTGGTGTATCTCATCACTGACAGCATAAATAACCCCGAATGTGAACAGGACAGGGGCAGGATGAAAACCACGGCAGAGATCCCGGTTGATAATCATCGAGATGAACAGAAGAAAAAATATCCCGGCATGAAAGACCTTGTCCTGATGAGGGAAAAGAGGTGGAATCACCTCTAATGAAGGTTGATGGCTGAGGTAAAATATTCCTCCCAGCATTAAGAGCAGAGAACCTCTTTTTACTGTTGTGATAAAGCAACTCTTCGAAGGCATCATCTTTTCTCGGGGACTGCAAGCCCGATTTTTCTAACAATGCAGGTACCCGGGCCGGATGCTGAAGCTTCCTTAACGATTTTTTCCGCTTCCATGCTTAAAAGCAGAACCTTTCTGTTAACGTGGGTATACGCACTGCCTACGGAGGCGGATACCGATACAAAAGAATCAGCTGTCCTCCTTCTGTATTCAAACGACAGAGCATCCGTCACTCTCTGGCTCATGGCTTCCATCACAGCCTTCCCTGCCTTGGGAATGCAGGCCGCGAAACTATCCGGTCCTATCCTGGCAATGAAAACATCATCCGGGAAACAGTTACGGAAAATGATTGCTGCATTCGTAAGAAGACGATCTCCCTCTCTGTAGCCAAGTTTCTGGTTTAATGAATCAAATCCATCTAAATCTGCTACAATTACCCCTACATACCAGCCATATGTCTGCACTTCTTTCGCCATCTGATGCAGGTGACTGTTAAAAAGAGTTATGCCGGGAAGACCGGTTAAAGTATCTTTTCCAGAAATAGTTAAAAACCTTTGCCTCAATCCGGCAAGTTCTTCTCTCATAGAGAAAATTTCCGCTGCTACAAGCAGAATCGCTTCGTGATGCTGCATGAAAGCGTTATCGGTTTCATGTTCCGCCATAATAAGGGCGATAACTTCCCTGTCTCTGACTACAGGAACTCCCATACAGCTTCCAGTTCTATCTTGCATGTCTGATTTGACAGTGAAAGCATTTACACTGTTTTCACCGTACTTAATTCTGGAACGTCTACAGGGCACCCTGTTCTTCACAATCCATCCAGCCATTCCAGCGGAACTGTCGAAGACCTTCCCCCGGCGCCATCTGGCAAGGGGGCCTCTGGAAACCCATACCCTTGTTCTGCCGTGCGAACTATCAACATCGGCTACTGAAATAGTAGAGTCAGGTACTATTCCGGATAGAATACCTGCCATTTCGTGTACAGTTTTATCCAGACTCTCTTCATTGCATGCGGAAACTAGCTTTGCCATCCATGAAAAGTCATCCGAAGGGGGAAAGCGTTCTCTGTTACCTGACGCTTGAAAAAATCCGGACAGTTTCGCGCGGATGGTCTGTCTCCAGAAAAATCCTGAAGCAAAAACCCTTCGAGTGTATTATCTCCCATTAAAGGACACAGGACGATCCAGAGCGACCCCTCGTCTTCAAGTCGAGGAAAACGATAAGGAGTAAGTTCAGACCGCTCTTCTTTGGAGTTCACTCTGATTGAAACTGTTTCTTTGCTGTTCTCAACAATTCTCGCGAGCCTGTGCTGGGACGGAATCATGAACTTTGAAATAACTGCATTATCCGCCGCGATGTACTCTGTAAGCCGGAAAAATCCATTATCGCTTCGAGTAAAAAGGCACGTTGAATCCGCTTTGCTATTCCTGTGCATAATATTGAGAAGGGGGTATGAGGTATTTGAGTCAATCAGCGTGGAGGTCTTATCCCTTTTCTTCGATCTCCCGTCTCTCTCGCAGGGTTCAGCTTTTCCAGAAGAGAATTCTCTTTCCATGAGCCAATCCGAAGTCAGTCCGAAAATGAAAGGAACCAGAAGTACCTTCAATGCCGGGAGAAGTAATGGAATAAGCCTGGAAATAAATGAATCCCCTCCGGTCCAGATCGAGGCGTTTAAAAGAGAGAAAGCCTCAACAAGACCTATAAGAAGGCCGAGTTCAGTCGCCTCTCCTGATATTGAAGGCAATGCTGCCCACATCAGAAACAGCAGATAGGCGGAATAGAAAATGCTTCCGGAACCTCCCGTAAGCTGTACACTGACAAGAAGACCCGCGCAGATCCAGTATAGCGTGATTTTACCATCTGTCCATGCAGTTTTCTTCTGAACCAGCATTGCAAGTGCTGCTGAAAGCAGAAGCAGGCTTGTTCCAAGAAGAAGAATAGCCGGGTCATGATCACTGATAAGGAATCTGCCGGAAGCCAGCACAAGAAATAGCAGGAGTATAACAGCGTATCCGGGAATTCTCAGGATTCTCAAAGCGTTCTCTCTTCGGTTGTTCTGCAATTGTAAGGGATAGGAGCTATCTCGAATATGTGGAAACAGATGGTTGAAGTCCCAACGGGATTTTGCTCCTGTACCGCAGGGGGTTGACGACCAGCATAAAATTTCAGATTTTTGGGGTACTTCTCTGGAAGCCGTTGAATAATCCCCTTGTACCGCTCAACAAAAAAACTTTTATAGCCTGAGAACGCATAACTTTCAAGAAATTCAGTACCGGCTTTCTTAGTCGGCACTTTCGATCAATGTATTTCACCGGTCAAACCCGAACTGAAGAGGATAAATGAGCCGAAAACCACAGCCCGGACTATCGCAGAACGACCTTGAAGGAAAGACACTTGTTGAACTTCAATCCATAGCTAAGGAAAAGGGACTAGATAAAGTAAGCGGTATTCGAAAGAAAGATCTTATAGTGAAGCTGCTTGAAAAGAAAACGCAAAGTAACGGTTTTGAATTTTCAACAGGAGTGCTTGAAGTTCTTTCAGATGGATATGGTTTTCTTAGATCTAACGAAGGCTGTTACCTTCCTTCTTCAACGGATATATACGTGTCACCATCTCAGATCAAACGATTTTCCCTGGGTACTGGAGATACTATTTCGGGTCAGGTGAGAAACCCAAAAAACGGAGAGAAGTACTACGCTCTTCTAAGGATAGAAAGTGTTAACGGAAAAAGTCTGGACGATTTAAAAGACAGACCGTCATTCGACAAACTTACTCCTTACTATCCGGAAGAAAGGTTTGATCTGGAAACTACCCCTGACAACATGTCAGGAAGAATTCTTGACCTTCTCGCCCCCATAGGCAAGGGACAGAGAGCTTTGATAGTGTCTCCTCCAAGGGCTGGAAAAACAATTCTGCTTCAGCATCTCGCAAACAGCATTTCGGCGAACCATCCCGACACGAAACTTCTAATACTTCTAATTGATGAACGCCCCGAAGAAGTTACAGACATGAGAAGACATGTTAATGGAGAAGTAATAGCGTCCACATTTGATGAAGCTCCCAAAAGACATATTCAGATAGCTGATATCGTTCTTGAGAAGGCAAAGAGGCTTGTTGAAAGCGGTTACGATGTTGTGATTCTTCTTGATTCCATAACAAGGCTTGCAAGGGCGAACAACCAGGTGATGCCCCATTCGGGTAAAATCCTTTCGGGGGGAGTGGATTCCAACGCCCTTCAGAAACCTAAAAGGTTCTTCGGAGCGGCAAGGAATATTGTTGAAGGAGGAAGCCTTACAATAATAGGTACTGCGCTCGTGGATACCGGAAGCAGGATGGATGAAGTTATATTCGAGGAATTCAAGGGAACAGGCAATTCGGAGATAGTCCTTGACAGACGTCTTGCAGACAGAAGAATATGGCCTGCGATTGATATAACAAAATCGGGCACCAGAAAAGAAGAACTTCTGGTTGACGAAGAAAGCCTGAGCAGAATATGGATCATGAGGAAGATTCTTGTTGACATGAACCCGGTGGAAGCCATGGAAGTCTTGAAGAAGCAGCTTTCAAAGCACAAATCGAACAAGAGATTTCTTGACGCAATGGGTACCATGTCGGAATAAAACCGGTGATTCTGCTTGAAAACACGGAGGAATTAAATTGAAAAAGGATATACACCCGAAGTACAATGAAGTAACATTTACCTGTACTTGCGGAAACAAGATCAAGACCCGTTCAACGGGCGATGACAAAAGGTTCGATGTCTGTTCTAACTGCCACCCCTTTTACACGGGGAAACAGAAACTTGTTGATTCTGCAGGAAGAGTAGACAAGTATCTTAAGAGGTATGGAAAAAAAGAGGATAGCAACCAGAAATAACTGTTGAATCTTTATACGGCCTGAAGGGGGAGTAAAAGCTCCCCCTTCCTTATTCCGTTTCAAAGGGCACACAGCAGTAGGAGAAAAATGAAGAATCCTGAAATAGACAAAGAAGCAGCTCCGGAGGAATCGAAAACAGGCGGCCAGGCCGTAATAGAGGGAGTAATGATGCGTTCTCCCTTTTCCAATGCTGTAGCTGTCAGAACTCCCGGAGGGCAGATCCTTGCCAAAAAACTGAAAATGAAGCAGCTCAAAGACGGAAGCAGAATCTGGACGAAACCCATTTTCAGAGGAGCAGCGGTTTTAATAGACACGCTCAGGCTTGGCATAAAAGCTCTTAACTGGTCAGCATTCATCGCTGAGGGATCCCCCAATTCAGAAAAGAAGGACGGAGTGAAGGGCAATTCAGGCTTAGGGACTTTCCTTACTACAGCCCTGGCATTCATGCTCGCAATAGTTCTTTTCGCCTGGCTGCCTTTGCAGAGCAGCAAATGGATACTTGAAAACGGTTCTTCCGCAGTCGGGCAGCAGTTCGGGATTCACATGCTTGCAGGTCTATTTCGGATTATCGCCTTTCTTCTCTATCTGGGCGCAATATCGTTCATGCCTGATGTCAAACGGCTTTTCATGTATCATGGTGCCGAGCATCAGACCATTCACGCCTGGGAGAAGGGACTCTCTCCCCTGGCTGAGAACGCTGTTGAGCAGAGCCCCCTGCATCAGAGGTGCGGTACCAGTTTTCTGCTGCTGGTCATGCTTGGCACAATACTGTTCTATGGAATCTTCGATTCTCTGGTCGTAGTATTGACAGGTACAAGTCCCAGCGCTTTTGTCAGGATACTTTACCATTTGCCTCTCATACCCCTTGTCATGGGACTGAGTTATGAGCTGCTGAAACTGGCGGACAGACATCTTGAAACCTCAGCGTTAGCAAGGGCGGTAACGGCTCCCGGACTGCTTCTTCAGAAGCTTACTACGAGAAAAGCGGGACTGGAAGAAATAAAGGTGGCGGTTGCGTCTCTATACGTTTCGCTGGGCAGGGATCCAGGGCCGGAAGTTGAGTTTTACAGCGAAGATAAGAGAGAAAGCCCCGAGGAGGAAAATGAAAGCCTCTGATATAGAATCCATGGAACAGAGAGTAAAAGAAATCGATGAAAGTCTCTGTTCTCCGGAAACGCTGAAAAGGCCTCCTCTTATCCGTTCTCTTACCGAAGAGCGCGCCAGGCTTTCAAGAATTCTGGGTACAGTTGAAAAGATTAATGAAGCAGGTTCATCCATCGAAGAAATGAAGGAGTACTTGAACGATGATGATAAGGAACTGGCGGATCTGGCAACCCTGGAGATACCTGTAATTGAAAAAGCACTTGGGGAACTGGAAGAAAAACTGAAAAAGCTTCTGATCCCCCCCGACCCCAACGACAACAGGGATGTGATAATAGAAATACGCTCCGGAACAGGAGGGGAAGAGGCAGCGCTATTCGCTGCGGACGTTTACAAAATGTACACCGCATTTTCGCAAAGGAACGGATGGTCACAGGAAGTTTTCAGCAGCAGCGGTACCGAAAAAGGAGGATTGAAGGAGATTACCTTCGCTCTCAGAGGAAAGGGTGTCTACCGCCGAATGAAGTTCGAAGCGGGCGTGCATAGAGTTCAGAGAGTACCCGAAACGGAAACCTCTGGAAGGATTCATACTTCCGCCTGTACAGTGGCGGTGCTTCCGGAGGCTGAGGAAGTAGAGGTTGAGATCAACCAGGAGGATCTCCGAATCGATGTCTACCGTTCTTCAGGACCGGGCGGACAGAGTGTTAACACGACAGATTCCGCAGTACGCATTACACATGTGCCCACGGGCCTGGTTGTTTCCTGTCAGGATGAGAAGAGCCAGCATAAGAACAAGGCCAAGGCATTGAAAGTACTTCGATCAAGACTGTTCGCTAAAAAGCAGGAAGAGGAAAGATCCAAGCGTGCTGAAGCCAGGAAAAGTATGGTTGGCTCCGGTGACAGAAGCGCTAAGATCAGAACGTACAATTTTCCCCAGGGAAGGGTTACCGACCATCGGATTCATCTTTCCCTGCATTCATTGAAAGAAATTCTCAGCGGAGACCTTGATCAGGTTATTAAACCGCTTAATGAAGCCGAGCAGGAACGAATCCTTTCGGAGGTTTCGTCGGGGTTGTGATAGTATGAAAGTTCTGGAAGTCTGCAGATGGGCTGAGAAGGAGTTCAGTGAACTCGAATCTCCCCGGCTGGAAGCTGAACTCCTCCTGTGCCATTTAATGAACTGGAAACGGCACGAACTATATCTGAACCATAGTAACGAAATCATTGATTCCAGCCTTAAGCAGTACAGAGAAATCGTCCTCAGAAGGAAAAACAGGGAACCACTTCAGCATATTACAGGCAGAGTTGATTTCCTGGGACGATCCTTCATTGCGGGGCGGGGCGCTCTGATAGCGCGCCCGGAAACCGAGTCTCTAACGGAGTGTTTCATAAAGGAACTCTCTTCACCATCTTACATTCTCGACGTTGGCACCGGGTCCGGTGTAATAGCGGTTTCTCTGGCCCTTGAATTTCCCGCTGCGGTGGTTATCGGAACGGATATCAGCCGGAAAGCCCTTACAATTTCGCAAAGGAACAGTGAACTTTTTGGACCCGATAATCTGTCATTTATCAGAACAGATCTTCTAAAAACGTTCGGAAGGGATTCCAGAATATTCGATGGGGTAATAGCGAACCTTCCCTACATTCCTTCGAGTCAGATTAGTGATCTTGAGCCCGAAGTCAGGAATGGGGATCCGCTTATTGCGCTTGATGGTGGAACGGATGGGCTGGAGCTGATCTCCAGATTAATTGATACTGTGCCTGGTATTCTCACAAAGGGTGGAATTCTCGCGCTTGAACTGGATCGGGAGCAGGTGGAACCGATTTCCGATATTCTGAGGAAAGATCCTATTTGGATGAGTGTTAAGACACTCCATGACCTTACCGGCCGCATGAGAATCATCATCGCCCGAAAGGGGTCGGACGCCACTTGCGGCACTTACAAAACCTGTTAACTGCAGATAATGAAGGTTACTGTCTCCGATACCTCCGAATCCTATTGCCTGGTTTACGCTGGAGCTGCTTGTGTAGATTGATTTAAATCGTGTATTACTCTATCCATAACGGTCTTTCAGATGCGATAAACTTGTAAAATATCTTCCAGGGATACATATTTCCTTACTGTATAGTATTGTGGTGTTGTGACAGGAGGATAATGGGCATCCGTATCAATAGATCCGGAACAAGAAAAGTTATTGCCGGAGGGCTGCCGATAGGTGGCGGATCACCAATATCCGTTCAATCCATGACGAACGTTCCTACAACCGATATAGATGCTGTCTGCAGCCAGATAGAAATGCTGGCAAAACGCGGGGCCGAAATCGTCAGGGTGGCAGTGCCGGATAAAGAGTCTGCTATTGCTCTGAGAAGTATTATCGAGAGATCAACAGTTCCAATTGTTTCGGACATACACTTCGATCCGGAGCTTGCCATAATGGCACTTGAAGCGGGAACGGATAAACTGAGGCTCAATCCGGGAAACATCAGACGAGAAGCTGATATCTGGAAAATCTCCGAAAAGGCATCGGAACTTCAGGTTCCCATCCGGATAGGAGTTAATTCCGGAAGTTTGCCGGGTGATCTCAGGGAAAAGTACGGAGGGGTGAACAGAGATTCAATGTGGGCTGCCGCGAAGAGACATCTGGAGCTGTTCGAAGAAGCGGATTTCAAGAATATTGTCCTCTCTCTGAAATCGAGCGATCCAACGCTTACCATTGAGGCAAACAGGCTGGCCTCCGCCGAATGCGATTACCCCCTTCATCTGGGAGTTACTGAAGCAGGCCCCCTTTTGACGGGAAGTGTTAGAAGCGCTGTAGCTCTTTCAATTCTGCTGGCTGAGGGTATCGGTGACACTGTAAGAATTTCGCTTTCGGGTTCGCCAGAAAAGGAACCTGTGGTTGGATGGGAGATTCTTTCTTCACTGGATATCAGGCAAAGGTTTCCAAGGGTAATAAGTTGTCCGACGTGCGCGAGAACCCGAATAGATGTTGCCGGAATTGCCGAATCCGTGCAGAAGGGGCTTGAGGGTAAAATCGGAAACATCACTATAGCAGTAATGGGGTGCGAGGTTAATGGACCGGGGGAAGCAAGAGACGCGGATGTAGCTCTCATCGGAACTCCATCGGGAATACAGCTTTTCATTGATGGGAAAAATGAAGAGATGATACCTGATTCCGACCTTGAAGGCTATCTTGAATCAATTGTAGATTCTTACATTCAGAAATCGTTAAAATAGCGGGAGGATAAGAAGTGGTCTCTAACAAAACAGTGAAAATTCAGCTTGAGAGAATTCTGAGCGAGAATTATGAAGAGCTTGATATCAGGTTCACCGATCTTGAAGGACACTGGCGTCATGTGACAGTACCGGCATCGATGGTGGATGAAGAGTTTTTTCTCAAAGGGGTAGGGTTTGACGGCTCCACTCTGACAGGAATGACCCGGACTGAAGCTGGAGACCTTATTCTAAGACCCGACCCGCACAGGGTTTTTGAAGATCCATTCACCGAAAGAAAAACGCTCGTGATTTTCGCTGACATTGTTAATCCGGAAAGCGGTGATGCCTTTTCCAGGGATCCGAGAGGAATAGCAAGGAAAGCAGTCACTTACCTCAAAGAGTCAGGTATAGCGACAGACAGTTACTGGGCACCCGAATTCGAGTTCTACATTTTCGATGAGGCAACCTTCTGGTCCGAGCGGGGAAGCCAGGGCTATCGTGTTGGCAGTATTGAAAATCCGGAACATTCAAAACTCCCTGAATCCAAGGGATTTGTTCATCCCTGCGAATCCGGATATCATATGATGTTTCCTGTGGACAGCCTTCACGATATAAGATCCGAGATTTCGAAGCAGATGCAGAAGGCTGGAATACAGATTAAATACCACCATCATGAAGTGGGCAGAATGGGGCAGAGTGAGGTTGAAGTGACTTTCACACCTTTTCTCAGTGCCGCGGATAATATCATGTTAACCAAACACATCGTCAGGAATGTCGCTCTCAGGTATGGTCTTTCCGCGACATTCATGCCCAAACCGGCAGAAGGAGAGCCGGGTTCAGGTATGCATTTTCACATGTTCATGACAGATAAACAGAAAAGGATATTCTTTGACCAGGATGGATATTGTTGCGCAAGCCAGACAGCCCTGAGCGCAATTGCTGGAATTCTTCATCACGCTCCCGCTATATGCGCCTTCAGCAACGCTACGGTCAACAGTTACCATCGGCTTGTTCCCGGACAGGAAGCACCCGCATACAGATTCTTCTCGGGCCCCAACAGAAGTGCTGCCGTAAGGATTCCATCCTATGCCAGAACGGCTGAATCAATACGGTTCGAGTACAGAGTTCCCGATGGAAGCAGCAATCCGTACCTTTCCATGAGCGCTATACTCATGGCCGCGATTGATGGAATGAAGAAGGAAATGAATCCGGAGGAACTCGGTTACGGCCCGATCGATGAGAATGTATTCACTGATGATTACAATACGGAAAACCTTCACAGACTACCCGCAAACCTTGGTGAAGCGCTTGATGCGCTGGAAACCGACAGGGAATTCCTTGAAGAAGGAAGCGTTTTCTCGAAGGAAATGATCGATTGTTATCTTGAGATGAAAAGGAACGAAGTAGCGAGTTTTCTGGGAAGCCCTCATCCGAGAGAGCATTCCCTCTATTTCAGTTTGTAGAAAAAGGAGAGAACAGATGAAGAAGATACTGTTCGTGATGTTTAGTGTACTTATTCTCGCTCTCGCATGCGGAGGAGAGCAGCCGATAGCTGATGAATCCACAGACGGAGACAACGAAGGGAATGCAGTCGCGGAGGCCGCGGAATACGTACTTCCCGAAGCCGATGTTTACATAACCATATCCAATTCGATTGGAATTGAGCTGGGAGACAGCAACTACGTATTCGGTCAGATAGTCGGAGCCGATGTAACTCCCGAGGGCAGGATAGCTGTACTGGATATGCAGCAATCCTGTATCAGCATATTCTCTCCATCGGGGGAATTCGTGCGGAGGATTGGCCGGCAGGGCAGCGGTCCCGGGGAATTTCTGCTTGCCAGCGGAATGTCGTTCTTCAGTGGAGAAAATGGCATCGTTGTTTCTGAAATGCCAGTTGTAGATTCTCTTGAACCCGGAGCCGTGGTTTCGGACGGGATGGCGGGAAAACTGATCTATTTTGATACCGATATGGAATACATGATGGATGTTCAGGGCTTCTTTCCGTCACCACCCACTTCTCTCACAGCCGTGAATGGTGGTGATATTATCGGCATGAAACCAGAATTCCTTCAGAACGAGGAAGGCATGTTCCTTGGTTTCACCGTTGCAAGATGGGAATTGGGTGAAACAGAGCCGTCAGTAATCTATTTCGAAAGCATGTCACCCTTCGACCCTTCGGACCTGAGTTCAATGCAGGGAGATGTTGTCGTCTTGGGGGCTACGCCCGAGGGAATCGTTTTTACCGCGCCTATGTCCTCGGAACTGTACGAATTCGCCTCCTGGAATCCCGATGGGGAAGAACTATTCACCGTAACTGACGAGAATTTCGTGCGTGTGCTGAAAACACAGGAAGAGATCGATATAGAAACTGAAATGGTGAACAGCAGAATGGTCCAGGGAGGAATGCCCCCGGAGATGGCCAACTGGGAGCCCGATCCATACAGGATAGCAATAGCTGGGATTTGGGTAGATGGACTTGACAGATTGTGGGTAACAAAAGGGACAACCCTGACACCTTCCTATAACGTTTACGACATGGAAGGGAACCTTCTTTTCACCGCCGCACTCGATGCGGGCGAAAAGGCAAGCACATGGCAGACAGTAATCCGGGGAAACCGGATACTTGCCTTTGATGCCGATCCGGAGCATTACCCACAGATATTCATTGGAGATCTGCCGGGAACCGAAGATTACATAAAAACTGAGGATGAGCCCAGATAGCTCAACTCGTTAAACTATCAGTACCCGAACAGTAATATGAAGAAATGTCCTGCGCCCCTGCTGAAACAGGGGCGCAGCCTCTTCTATATATTTACTCTATAACGAACGAATAGCTTCCCTGACCATCGGATAATTCCAGATAGTACGTTCCGGCGGGAGAATTCTCCGGAAGGCTCATCTCGCATGTTACGCCTGCGGCAATGTTCGACTCGTAACCCAGATTATCCTGTTCGGGGCTGTACATATCAACATCGAGGGTTTCACCGTCATCCCCTGGAGTTACAGTAAATCCAACGATCTGCCCCTCCGCGATTTCAACGGAGAACCAGTCCTGCTCATCGTAGTCTCCGAGAAGACCTGTATACATATTTCCCAGCTCGACTGGAACGGCATCAACAGCCCTGTCACCAGCGTCTGTTCCGATTCCCGCGTCATCCTGCGAAGTAAGGCTTATTTCGAGAGTATAAGCCCCTTTACCGTCTGACACTTCCGCATAGTAAGTGTCTCCGGAAGAGGAACTCATTATTACTGTTTTGTTAACCGTAACGCCTGGATGAACATTCGATTCGTACCAGTAACAGTCCAGCTCGCTATTATATATGTCAATATCGATTGATTCCGTATCGTCACCCGGCGTAAACGTTAAAGTGAAAATATCGCCCTGTGGAATTTCGAACGCGTACCAGTCATTTTCGTCCAGATCTCCGACTTGTCCTTCAAACGGCACATCGGTGGCGATTTCAATTGCTTGTACAGCGCTGTTACCGGCATCGATACCGGAGTTTGCGTCGTTCTGCATCTGTTTGGAGAGTTCGATTGAATAAGTGCCCGGCTGCCCCTGCGATACTTCTACGTAATAGTCACCGCCTGCCTCAGCGGATGTCATATAGCTGAAAGTCTGCGTTACTGGAGGACGGACATTGCTCTCGTACCAGATACAATCCAGTTCGCCGTTCAGAACATCAAACGAAATTGCTTCCGCCTCGTCACCGGGAGCAAAAGTTAACTCAAAAGTCTCTCCCCCCTCAACGCTGAAGACGTACCAGTCCTCGTTTTCCTCAGTTTCGAGTTCGCCTGTTGTTGTGCCGACATCGATAGAAATTGCTTCAACAGCCGAGTTGGCTCCTCCCGCTTCCGCAGCCGGAGTTACGTCTGTGCTTTCTTCCTGACCAACAGTTTCAGTTTCTTCAACTGATTCGGTCTGTTCGGCGGGTTCTCCGCCACCACAGCCCAACAGGGAAAAAGCCGTGATACCGATAAACAGTATTACTATTCTTACTGCATTGTTCATAACAACATCCCTTCAA
>JAIORS010000170.1 GCA_021108005.1 Candidatus Aegiribacteria sp. | reverse complement strand
AGACTATTATCCTACTCTCTGTCGAGATCACCAGCCCACACAACTCCGATACAGTACGGGCTGTAATTAGATACGGGACGGGTATCAGAATCAGCGCTCTTTCTGTTTCATTCATAGTCAGATATCGCCAGTAGGATTGTCCTTGACCTTATACGTAAACATTTGTATACACTTCATGAGAATAATGGTGATCCTGTCATGAATGTATGCTCTGCTGTTATGCGGATGAAACGGATCATGGACGGAAAGGCACCTGACGAGAGGTTGGGTTGTCAGGCGCTTCACCTTTCACCCGGAGGTGAATAGTGGGCGCTTTCTGCGTATACCCGGACGAATACAGACCCAGGCAGCCGAAGAGTACTCCTCCTGTAATACGAACTGAAAAAGACTGTTATTCGCGTCCGGACTATTGCCCGTATGTTGAACTAGCAGGACCAGATACGGGTTAGAGGATCAGAAACGATGATATCTTCGTATCTGGCGGGATATTCTCTTCCAGTATTCCTATATTCCACCATTCACCAGGTACAAGAATAACCGAAGCGTTAAGTTCCTCGATAATAACCAATGGGTTACCGGTTTCGCCCCAGAATACACCTTCGAACCGGTAGTTATCCTGAAGGTCGGAAAATGTTGAACCGGGTCCTGTTCCCCTGTCGGTATCCTTGTGCCGCAGACTTTCGGTGGCATGGCCAACTGGAATCCTCGTGTTCATGCACTGATTACTGACACCTGCCCGGACAGAGAAGGGAATGCCCAAATACTACTTCACTGCTTGGTCGGGAGATTCCTGCTGTTTCATTCAATGACACCACTGTGGGGAGAGCCATGGATGTCCTCTTCAATGCGGGCAGTAAGAAGATATTCTCTTAACAGAGTAATAAGTCAACTCATCAATTAGTATTGGTGCCCCTTGAATAATTTCATCCGCAGTATTGAATAAATGATCCGAAAACATTACACTTCCACCGTACTCCTCATGAACATCTACTTCTAAATCTAAAGAAAGGTTAAATTTGATTGGGCATTCTGCGATTCTGGTTCCTTCGCCTTCAACTATTGCGCCTGCATAATCCCAAGCAAAACCAAAGAAATCAAAGTCTGCACCGTTCCATTCCTTAAAATCCTGTAAAGACATTCCAGTGCTTACACCGCATTCACTTGAAATAACCTGTGTACCCTTAATTGAATAGACTTCATCAAATATGTAATAATTCGCTTCCAAGAAGCTTAAGGTATTTCCATCCTCTTCCCATAAATACCTAATGACTTGTCCATTCTCAGGATTTGTTAATACCGTATTATCAAACATCACTGTACCTTCAGCATACCAGGATTGACCATCAACTAAATTTTCTTCACCAAACTCAGAAATTAATTGCTCTTTACTTGTAATTTGACCATAATCTTCAATCGTAAAATAGAGACCTTTTATGATTTCTTCTTCGAGCATATTTTCAGTTGAATCTATGATTTCAACTGTCATTTCAGAATCGTTGTTCATTTCTGTATTTTCGGCATCCCCACCACAGGAGAATAAGAACAAACTCAAAAAGGCAATAACTACTGCAATTATCATGATTTCCTTCCACCAACTGGAATCACATTTTTGAAGAAGGTAACGTATTTCCGCTCTATTTCTTCCCTCAGCAACTCTATGAAACTGCTAATGCATATAAATCTATCGGCTAAAACTTCAGATGTCAGCACCTGTCCTTGAATTATTATATTCCGGAAACAGTTATGTCTGAAAATCATATCGAAAGTATGAATGAATAACGGATTCGCTCTCGAGAATATTACTGTAAACTGCGGAGACAACTATCTGCTGAAGAATATTTCAATGGATATTCCCCTGGGAAAAATTCTTCTGGTTGCGGGTGAGTCCGGTAGCGGCAAATCTTCACTGGGACGCCTTCTGACAGGGTTGATTCCACATCAGTATCCTGCAGCCATCAAAGGATCTGTCCGGCTGAATGGAGAAAATATTCTTGACAAAACCCCCGAACATCTGGCCGGAACAATTGCCCATGTGGCTTCAGAACCCTGGAGCCGGTTTTTTCAGATAAACGTCCGGGATGAACTGGCTTTTGGCCCTAGAAACCTTGGCTGGTCACAGGAAAGGACTGAAGCATCAGTTCATAAAACCGCTGAGATGCTGGGGCTGACTCCTCTGCTTCACAGCCGGGTTGATACCCTGTCAGGCGGACAACTGCAGAAGCTTTCAATAGGAGCGGCTCTTGCCATGGAGAGTTCATGGCTTATCCTGGACGAGCCTTCATCCTACCTTGATCTTGCAAGCCTTCATCGATTGATAGACATCCTTGTAGAAATACACGAACTCAATCATCTGGGCATTGTGCTGCTTGAACACAGGATAGGTGAATTCGCGCCGATTGCTGACGATGTGGCTATTCTGAACAACGCGGAACTGGTCTTTCATGATTCCCGTGAATGCTTCAGTGAAAGAGCGGATTCGCTTTGTGATTCCTGCGGTCTTCGGCATCCGGATATTCATGATCCCGAGAAATGGAATGAAGTCATTCCTGATGAGGAAGAGCCTGTGGCTTCAGAACCTTTACTGGAAATTGAGAACGTTTCCTTCTCTTATGGAAACAGGGGGGTATTGGAAGCGTTGGATCTTAGCGTACATCCAGGTGAAATTCTTGCGCTTGCCGGGTCAAACGGGTCCGGAAAAACAACGCTGGGCAGAATTGCGGCGGGGTTGTTGAAGCCGGCACAGGGCGAAATCAGATTTAACGGCAAGAAAAAAACCTCCGTAGACGGGCGGATTGCTGGAATGCTGTTTCAGAATCCGGCCAGCATGCTGTTTTCAGATGACGTAAGGAAAGAACTCCTCTCCGGTCCTGAGAACTACCGTATAGATCTTAAAGAAAGTGAACTGGAAATAGTGGTTGAATGTATGTCTCTTGGAGGACTGATGCAGCGACATCCTCAGCGGCTTTCAAGGGGACAGAGGCTGAGAGTGGCCATAGCGGCTGTTCTTCTTCTGAACCCGCGACTCATAATAGTTGACGAGCCAATTCGTGGACAGGACTGGCGCAGCCTCAGCAGGATGATGGGATATATGAAAGACTATGTGAGGAGTACGAACAGCGCCTGTATCCTTATTACCCATGAGTACAAGCTGATGTATCATTTCGCTGACAGGATAGCCCTGCTGGAGGATGGAACCATTAAGCGAATAGGATCACCGGCAAACAGAACCGGCACAGATAAGGCCGTAATATGAAAGCCATGAACGCTAAGGAACTGGTTGTCATTGGATGCTTCGGCGCAGTCGGAGCAGCTCTTGAGATCAGCCTTGGAACTCTCCTGCACACGTTCAAATTCGTTCCTTTCAAAGGTCTTCTGATGACCTCTCTTCTCGTTGTCATTCTTGTGGCATCACGAATACTTACAGGTCGCCGAAGCGCGCCTTTCATGGTTGGCGCGGTAATCGCGACTTTAAAAATGCTAAGCCCTGGTGCTGTGTATTTTACGGTTACGATAGCCATTCTGCTGGAAGGTTTCACCGTATTCGCAGTTCTCTCTGCAGGCTCTGTGGAAAAACCTTTTCTGCCTGTACTGGCAGGAATATGCGCAGCTTTCTACAGCCTTGCGCACAAATTTTTAATCAACGGAATTCTCATGGGATCCGAGATCTTTGAAATTTACCTGAAACTTCTAAGAGACGCTTCTCTCATTCTTGGCATGAAACCCTCCGACGCATTATGGCTTCTTGTTCCAGTGTTTTTCCTTCATGTAGCGTTCGGGTCTGCCGCGGGTTATTTCGGCTGGAAGCTTGGAAATTATCTGCGTCGTGTTACACGGTATGAAAAGTCCTGACTCGTTAGCTCCGGGCATCTACGGATACATGTTCCTTATGGCGGGAGTTATAGCGGGTTTCATTTTTCTCTCCCTTCTCTTCCAGATAGCTGGATTCCTCTTCCTTTTACTTTACGCATTGGTTTTTCAGCGGGATGCCCTGAGCCGAATGGCCAGATGGCCTCTTATTATCTTTGCGGTGACCGTACTGTCTGTATCCGCAATACATCTTGAATCAGGCGCGGAAGAATACTTGAAAATCAATATTGAGCCCTCAGGAATTCTCCTTGGGCTTCACATGCTGATGCGTGCTGTCAGCATTTTCATAGCAGCTCAGATATTCTCTGTGAGGGTTCCTGTTCTTGATCTTACCAGACTGGCGGATGCCATCGGAATGAGGGGGTTCGGCTTCTCTCTGGGGGTTGCTTTCCACATGCTGCCGGAAGTACATTCAATCGCCAGAGAAACCAGAGACGCGCTAAAACTCCGGGGAAATTTCAGAATTCACAGAATACATGCTACGAAGCAGTGGCTAATAGCGATTCTGGTTCAGCTGATTCAAAGGAGTGATGAAGTAGTATCCGCAGCCCGGACAAGGGGGTTCGGAAGCGGAAAAAGATACAGGTATTTCCCCGAATGGCACGCCGGAGACTCATTGATCGTTACGGTTATAATAGTTGCGTTTATTCTGGATTCCGTACTTTTATAGTGACAAAATGTTTAGATGTTAGGCCCGGCACCCGAGGTGGTAGAGGAGTATTGAGGCGCTGACGGCGGCGTTAAGGGATTCCACTCCCTCAGCCATAGGTATTGCGATTATTCCTTTCAGTTGTTTTACAACCTTTTCAGAGATTCCATGGGCTTCCGAGCCTACTACCAGACCTATGCACCTGTCTCCTTTTTGAAACCTGTCGATATCCTCACCCGAAGTGACCGCACCATAGAAATCCATTTCATCGGCATTACTTCGCATGAATGCGGCCAGATCCGTATCGAAACTTACCTTTGCGACTGAATTCAACCCGACGGCGGCCCGTGTAATCTTGGGGGCGAACGGGCAGCAGCTGCCCTTTCCGGCGATTACAGCGGTACATCCGAACGCTGCCGCGGACCTTATTATGGTTCCCATGTTCCCCGGATCCGAAATACTGTCCAGCAGCAGGAAAACACCCTCCCGGGGGATACTGTCAATATTTACCGAGGGAAGACGGCAAACCGCTGTAATACCCTGCGACGATTCCGTGTCCGAAATATCCGCAAATAACTTTTCAGGGATTTCCAGAACGTCTATGCAACCAATCAAAGCAGCCTTTGCCGTCGTTCGGGACAAATGAGCGGCTTCTTCCGAAACGATTATCCATTCAGGTTTTTCTTTCTGCATGTAATCGGACACAAATCTGGGGCCCTCCATCAGAAAAAGGCCGTGTTTCTGTATTCCGGATCTGGAGTGAAGCATTCGCGCGATCTTAAGCCTTGCATTCGAAGGGCTTGTAACTTTATGCATGATCTTTTCCGCAGCGTGACAGTTTCTCAAACAGGATGGTTTTCTTCACTTACTGAGAATTTCCCGGATGATAGAGTCAATGTCAGCTTCGGGCGTTTTTCCCGCAAGGGATTTAAGAAGAGATACATCCGGCGCTCTTCTGTACATGTCCTCGAAGTCTTCTGGGTATGCATCTTCGTATGGAATAAGTACTATCTCTGAATCCGATCCTGATATTCTCCTTACCCGCTCCGCAAGGTCTCCTATGGATATTTCCTGAGTTGACCCGACATTGACAACTTTACCAACAGCATCCGGATTCTCAATCAGCGAGACTATGGCGTCCACAATTTCGTAAACCAGAGAGAAACACCTTGTCTGCTTTCCATCGCCGAAAACGGTTATTGGTTTTCCGTTGACCGCCTGCTCAATGAACCTGGGAAGAACCATGCCGTACCTGCCTGACTGACGTGGTCCCACTGTATTGAAAAGCCTGCCAATTACAACAGGCAGCCCTTTTGCCTTCCAGTATGCCAGCGCAAGAAATTCATCGATGGCCTTTGAACAGGCGTAACTCCACCTGCTTCTGTTGGTTGCCCCCAGAACGATGTCCCCGTTCTCACGGAATGGAACGTCATCGCTTTTTCCGTAAATCTCGGAAGTGGAAGTTATGAAAACAGGAATACCGAATGATTCCGTCAACATAAGTATGTTCTCCGTCCCCATTACATTCGTTTCGATGGTTTCCACCGGTTGACGGATAATTTTCTCGACCCCCACTGCCGCGGCAAGGTGAATCACCTTCCGGCATTGACTCACCAGCTCTTTTGTCAGTGATTTGTCAAGAACCGAACCCCTGGCGAACCTGAAGGAAGGGTTATCAGAACAATCATCAAGGTTGGCGAGGCTTCCCGTCGAGAGATCGTCAAGCACAAGAACACTTTTCCCCCTTGAAAGAAGCAGTTCGCAGAGGTGTGAGCCGATGAATCCGGCTCCACCTGTTACAAAGTAATCGTATATGCCTGTATTCTGCAAAATCGCTTCCTTTCTAGTGAGGAACGATGCTCAGAAGCACACCGGCAGCTATAGCGCTTCCGATAACTCCAGCGACATTGGGTGCCATCGCATGCATGAGAAGGTGGTTGTTCCTGTCGTATTTTCTTCCCTCTACTTCAACGACCCTGGCGGAATCGGGAACCGCCGATACGCCTGCCGCACCGATAAGCGGATTAATCCTGTTGTCACCCTTGAGGAAAAGGTTAATGAACTTGGCGAAAAGAACTCCTCCGGCTGTAGCAATCGCGAAACTGATCGCTCCAAGGATAAAGATCTTCAGAGAGTCAAATGTAAGGAAGTAGCTTGCCTGGGTACTCGTTCCCACGGCAAAACCAAGAAGGATTACTACAATATTGTTAAGGGATCCCTGTGCGCTTTTTGCCAGCCTGCCGGTAACACCGCTCTCCTTTAAAAGATTTCCGAAGAACAGCATGCCAAGAAGAGTAATGGCTCCGGGAGCTATGAAAGCTGTTATCAGGAAGGCAATTATGGGAAACAGTATTTTCTCGGTCTGTGAAACCTGGCGAACCGGTTTCATTTTTATAAGACGCTCTTCCTTCGTTGTAAGAAGCCGCATGATCGGAGGCTGTATAACGGGAACAAGCCCCATATAGGAGTAAGCCGCTATTGCTATCGCTCCAAGGAGCGTTGGGGCCATCTGGCTGGCAACGAAAATCGCGGTGGGGCCATCAGCACCTCCTATGATCCCAATGGAGGCAGCCTCCTGCAGATTGAATCCGAGTAACAGTGATCCCAGCAGCGTGATGAATATGCCTATCTGAGCTGCGGCTCCGAGGAGAAGCAGTTTAGGGTTGGAGAGCAGTGCGCTGAAATCGGTCATTGCCCCGATACCAAGGAAGATCAGAGGAGGAAAAAGGCCGCTCTTCACTCCGAAGTAAAAAAGGCTGAATACGGATTGCTGACCGCCGAGAACATCCTGATATCCTATGGGCATCAGTGCCGGATTGTAGGGTATGTTACCCGCTATTATGCCAAAACCTATGGGAATGAGAAGAAGAGGCTCATAATCTTTCTTGATGGCAAGGTATATCATCACAAGGCCGATGACTATCATTATGATGTTGCCTGGTTCAACCTGTCCGAAGCCGGTATCATCAAGATAGGAAAGCAGATCAAGCCGTTGACTGTCTCCCTGGAGGGTGCCGGTTATCCACATGATGAGTTTTGAGGAAATGGACATGTATCAGCCTCCGACTTTCATGATGATCGCGTTTTCAAGAATATTCTCGCCTTCGGACACAAAAATCTCAGCCACCGTTCCCGAGGTGGGAGATTCTATCTCATTCTCCATTTTCATCGCCTCCATAATCGCCACTGGCTGCCCTTCATTTACTTCATCTCCCTCTTTTACCAGGATTTTCAAAATAACTCCCGGTAAAGGCGCGATTACTTCTCCCGATCCTGTTGAAACGCTCGGGGGAGATGTTCTGTCAGGCACCTCAGCAGCGTTGATAACGTGACGGTTTCTTTTTATCACAGGGGTTTTCGATGCTTTTCTCATGGGAGCTTCAACCTCAACCTGGTAGGTTCTACCGTCGAGTGTTACTTCCAACGAATCATCAAGTATCCTTCCAACGTTAACATCGTACGTTCTATCGTTTATCTTAATTTTGTACTCGGGCATTTCAGCGACTCCTGACTCTGTTCTGCAGCGATCCTGACTCTTGAATGTGTTCAGCTCTCCCGGCAAGCTTCCATGGGGTGAAGGGTTTTTCATAGGTTTCCCAGGTCAGCTTCATGTTCTCCACCTGATCAAGAAGGCAGAAGTGGGCATGAATTGCCGCGGATACCGCGGCTACTTCCTCCGATGTCATGATTCTATCATTATCCTGATGTAAAAGAGATTCTTTTTTCTTTCTATCCAGACCGAATCTATCCTCAACCCATCTCTCGAGAGCGGGGAGTACGAAAGACAGCAGAACAAGACCGAAAAATACGGTTGCCATGCCTACCAGGGCTATCCCCAGCCCACTTTCAATGACAGCTGAACTCGATTGGAAAACTGTAAGGGCGATGAATGCAGACCATATCATAACGGGATGTTTCCATGTTTCTTGGGAGGCAGTGTCTGTCTTTTTCCGGCAAGCATCTCAAGGGCCTTGATAATCCGGAACCTTGTATTGGATGGCATAATCACATCATCCAGATAACCTCTTGAAGCCGCATCGTAAGGGTTGGCGAATTTGTCGCGGTACTGGTCCACCAGTTCCTTCTTTCTGGCAACGGGATCTTTTGCCTCCTGAATCTCACGGCGGAATATGATCTCTACCGCCCCGTCGGGTCCCATAACGGCTATTTCCGCGGTGGGCCAGGCGTAATTGATATCCGCCCTGATATGCTTGGAACTCATCACATCGTAGGCGCCGCCGTAAGCCTTCCTGGTAATTACCGTGATCTTTGGTACGGTCGCCTCGGCATAGGCGAACAGAAGCTTGGCGCCGTTCCTGATTATCCCGCCGTATTCCTGTACAGTTCCGGGCATGAAACCGGGCACATCCACAATGGTTACCACGGGAATGTTGAACGCGTCGCAGAAGCGTACAAAACGGGCTGCTTTAATCGATGCGTTGTTGTCCAGCACCCCTGCAAGATAGGAAGGCTGGTTCGCCACGATTCCCACCGAACGGCCGTTCATCCTTGCGAAACCGATGACGATGTTGGGAGCGTAGGCCCGCTGGATTTCAAGGAATTCGCCGTTGTCCGTAACAGCTTCTATGATCGTACGCATTTCGTAGGGTTTGTTGGGGTTGTCCGGCACGAATTCGTCCAGCCACATTTCCATCCTGTCAGGAGGATCTGCGCATGGCATACTGATGGGATCTTCCATGTTGTTCTGCGGAATGTAACTGATGAGTTTTCTGATAAGAAGAAGAGCTTCCCGCTCTTCTTCACACACAATGCTGCATACTCCACTCCGTTTGCTGTGGATACCCGGTCCTCCGAGCTGATCCTTCGTAACAACTTCCCCGGTAACAGCCTTCACAACTGTAGGACCCGTAACGAACATGTAGCTTGTATTTTCAACCATTATAGTGAAATCGGTTATTGCCGGGCTGTAGACGGCTCCTCCGGCGCAGGGGCCCAGTATAGCTGATATCTGGGGAATAACCCCTGAATAAAGTACGTTCTTAAGGAATATCTTTCCGTAACCGGCAAGACTTTCAATGCCCTCCTGTATCCTCGCGCCGCCGGAATCGTTTAGCCCTATCAGGGGGGCTCCGTTCATGGCGGCCATATCCATTATTTTAAGAATCTTTTCAGCAAAGGTTTCGGAAAGACTGCCGCCCAGGACCGTGAAATCGTGGGAGAAAACGTACACTTGCCTGCCGTCTATGGTTCCGTAACCGGTAACCACGCCGTCACCGGGGATCTTCTTCTTTTCCAGGCCGAAACTTGTTGACCTGTGTGTGACAAGCATGTCGAATTCTTCGAAGCTGTCTTCGTCAAGGAGAATATCTATTCTTTCCCTTGCGGTCAGTTTGCCCTTCTCATGCTGTTTTTCTATCTTCTCTTCGCCACCGCCCGCAAACGCTTTTTCTCTCAGAGCGCGGAGTTTATCTGCTTTTTCCAGAGAACTCATTGTCAGTTTTCCTTTTCAGCTTTCGGATGTTCACATAATTCAGTAAGGACTTTCCCGCTTGCAGCGGGGTGGATGAACGCTATTTCCGTTCCTCCCGCTCCCTTCCGAGGGGTGTTATCTATCATTTTTATACCCTTGCGCTTCAACGAATCTACTTCACCGGATGCGCTGTCAACAGAGTATGCGATGTGATGCATTCCCTGTCCCCGCTTCTCGATTGCCTTCGCGATCGGGCTGTCTTCCGAAGTTGGTTCAAGAAGCTCTATTCTGGATTCGCCAACGCTGAACATCCCTACGCGAACCTTCTGGGACGGGACTTCCTCGATCCCAAGGAATTTCAGCCCAAGGCTATCCCGGTAGAACGGGATTGACGCCTCCAGGTTCTCAACTGCAATACCGATGTGATCAATCCCTTTAATACTCATTTTCACTCTCCCGTTTATTATCAATAAATTCAGAAAGCATTTCACCTATACCATAGGGAGTAGTTTCACCCTTAAGGATGGATTCTACAGCTTCTTCAACGCTTCCGTACCTGTCAGAAACCAGTTTTCGGGCAATATTCCTTCCCTTTTCACGGATGATACTGCCAAGGATCAATGAAGTTCGTCTTTGGACTATTTCCTTCCGTTCGGTTAACGAAGAGATGTAACTTGTTATAGTCTCTGTGAGAAGTTCAATTCCTTCCCCTGTCCGGGCGGAACATCTTACAACCGGGGGTCGTTCGGCCTGATCGGGGAGAAGTTCAAGGCTGGCGTTTACCGACATCTCAAGCTGTTCTATCTCTGGTCTGTCAGCCTTGTTGAGAACTATGATGTCCGCGATTTCCATTATTCCGGCTTTCATGGTCTGAACCTCATCTCCCAGTCCGGGGACCAGAACAAGAAGAGTAATATCGGCAAGGGAGGCTATCTCAACTTCCGCCTGACCAACTCCCACGGTTTCAACGAGCACCGGATCGTAAGACGCAGCGGCAAGAACTTCCAGAGCATCTCTTGTGGCTCCCGAAAGTCCCCCAAGATGCCCCCTGCTTCCCATGCTGCGGATAAATACCAGGGGATCGGAAGCATGATCCTGCATTCTGACCCTGTCCCCCAGCAGAGCTCCTCCGGAAAAGGGAGAGGAAGGATCTACGGCAATAACGCCCACTTTATTATCGTGCGCTCTCCAGAAGGTTATCAGGCGATTTGTAAGCGTACTCTTCCCGGCTCCCGGGGGACCGGTGATTCCAACCGTAAGGCTTGACCGTTCAGGGTTGTAAAGAGAATGCATAATCGAGGGCGCCAGGGTATGGCCGTTTTCAACCATTGAAAGAACTCTCGCAAGCCCTCTTACGTCACAATTTCGCACCATATGCGCGAATTTATCTGTCTCGCTGGAAAGCAAGTTTACCTCCGGCTGAATTGATTCTGCAGGTGATTCAGCGAGTCTGGGTTTCCAGCTCAATGAAGTTAACAACCTCTGTCGAGGCAGTTCCCGGTGTGAAAATGGCTTTGAAACCAACCTCTTTAAGACCCGGGATATCTTCCTCCGGGATAACACCTCCGCCGAAAAGGATGATGTCCGAGCCACCCTTTTCTTTTAGAATTCTGGCCACTTCAGGGAAAAGGTGGTTATGAGCTCCGGAAAGAAGAGAGAGGCCGACGAAGTCAACGTCCTCCTGAATGGCTGCGTTGGCAATTGCTTCAGGTGTTTGGCGGATACCGGTATAGATGACTTCCATTCCTGCATCTCTGAGTGCTCTAGCTATGTACTTGGCTCCCCGGTCATGTCCATCCAGGCCTGGTTTTCCTATCAGAACCCTGACTTTGCGATCCATTCCCGCCTCCGGTTATTTAAATGCAGTAATCCCGCTGATTGGCAGCGGGAAACACGTTTTTACAGAAAGTAACAGGGCTTTCATAACAACACTTCCCGAAAGCTCTTTCAATGAGCATAATATAATTGTCTTTATTTCATATGCATAATCCTATATTGGAGGTTTAGTTTGAAGAAGGTAGTTTTCATATTGCTGGGTATAACAGCAGTTTCTTTTGCAGAGGTAAGTGGTGATATGGTCGCGGGATACCTTGACCGGATCGGTGAGGATCTGGTTTATGAAAGAGTTGAAAACGAGTTTATACTGCTTGCTACAACCGCCGACAGTTCTCAAATTCCCTACATGTACATTCTTGTAGATTCTGAAATGGAAGGCTGTCTTCTTGTGGCTCTTACTCCCGGAATAGTGCCCGAATCCGGGGCCGAAAGAACGGCTGCCCTCGAAACACTAGCTCAGCTCAACTGGAACAATACATGGGTCAAGTTCGCAAGCGATATAGAAACCGGGGAAGTAACAGCAATGTATACTTTTTCAACGGAAGACGGGTTGGGATATAATTCCTTCGCGGTGATGCTCAACCTTCTTCTCGGAACTGTAGACGAAAATTGGGAAATTCTTTCAGCAATCTGATTTCAGGCAACGGAGGGTGAAATGTTTGGCAAAATAGCCATATGCTGTGGAAGGTCCAGTCAATCACTAGGATTCCGTATATGTGAAATTCTCGGGATAGAACCCGAACCCGTGGATTTTGTACAGTTTTCGAACGGCAACCTCATGGTGAATTTCGTTGGAGAATCCGTTCGCGAAAAGGACGTATTCGTAATACAATCGGGAGACCGATCCATTTTTCAGGACCGAGACAATGCCTTCGGTACAGTTTCCGGTGACATACTGGAGCTGTTTCAGATGATTTACGCTCTGAAAGACAGTGCTGGAAGGATAACAGCAGTTACTCCTTATTTTCCGTACGCAAGAAGCGACAAAAAGGATAAACCCAGAATCGCCATAACCGCCAAGATGATGTTTGACATGCTTGAATCGGTTCGGGCAGACCGCGTTCTAACCATGACTCTTCACTGCCCCCAGAGCCAGGGTTTCAGCGATATCCCGGTTGATCAGCTGCATGCGGACGAAGTTTTTCTTGATAAGATCGTATCTTTCGATTCTGACAAACTTGCTTTTGTAGCTCCGGATACCGGCAGCATAATGAACAACGATTTCCTGGCTATGCATGTAGCCCGTTCCTTGAAGGAAGAAGGAAGATCTCCCGATATTCAGACAGGCTACGTGAAAAAGGTCAGGATAGATGACAGTGAAACCCCTCATGTAAAAACAGTAGAGGGTATAGATGACCTTTCGGGGAGAACTGTCATCATGAACGATGACGAAACACTTTCCGGTAAAAGTTTGGTCATGTGCGCGGAGATCGCTATGGAACGGGGCGCAAAAGATATCTACGCTTTCGTTACCCATGGAATCCTCTCCGGCAACGCCGTTCGAAGGATCGAGGAAAGCCCCATGACGAAACTGTACGTAACGGATACGGTGGAGTTCGATACCGAAGCCGCTGAAAAGGTGATAGGGGGCCCTGTTACGAAAATCGAAACTCTTTCTGTAGCAAGAATATTCGCTGAGGCCATCAAGCGGACCCACGAAGGGAAGAGCCTCAGTTCACTGTTCCTTGGAAAATAGCGACTCGGAATTACCCGCTATACGAAACCTGCATTCGCGAAAAGAGATTCATATGACAGACATACGTTTTGAGGTTTACACGAAGCTCAATGCCGAAGCAGTTGCAGCGATGTGGTCAGAGAGCAGAGAGGGCTGGCCTCCGGGATTTCTGGGAGCATCGGAATTCACAGCCGATAGCGTTGAAATGAAAGAGAATTCTTCCGGCAAGCTGTATACGGTGCTTGCTATAGATGGTGAAAGAATCGTTGGTTATTGCCGCACAACTCCCTATGGGGGAGAGCATGATGCCGCATACGTTGCGCTTCTTAATGTAGTGCCAGACCTTCACGGCAGGAAACTGGGGAAAAAACTCCTTCTTGACGCTGTTAGAAGAACAGCCGAAGACGGTTTCTACCGTGTTGATCTTCACACATGGCCCGCTAATCTAAAAGCGATGCCCCTGTACAAGAAAACAGGTTTCTTCTGGGTTCCGGACAGCAATGTCTATATGCAGAATTACATGCCGTTCCTTCTTGGAAGAACTGAATTCAGGGAATTTCTTGGTGATACCGACTGGTACGATTGCTTCGTCCGCGAACTGGAGGTTGAGCCTGATGAACAGAGAACCGAAGACGGTCGGGAGATTTTCAGTTACCTTTTCAAAATAGGAGAGAAAAGTTTCAGGGCTGAATTCGACAGAAGGGGAAGGATACTGTCATCCCTGCAAACTCCATTCCTGTCGGCTGCCGTTAAGACAAACAGAGGGAAAATCTTCTACGGAAAGGCTGTGAGAATCGGTATAGAGGGCAATTCCCTGCCGCAGGAACTTTCAATAGAATCGCACAAATATCTTACTGCACCGGAATCGGTAACCGTTCAAGATGCTTCGGACGGCTTTGATGTTATTCCCGAACCTGTTGAAGTGCCTGTCCCCGACAGGGACAGATCTCCAAGAGTATCCACTGTACTGCCTGGTAAAAATCCTCTTGAAATCGGCATAGGCATAAGGGCTGAGGAACCTGTTTCGATTCTATCAACCCCGGTACGCAGAATTGCCCGGGAACAGAAGGAACTCTCGCTGGACATCAGAAAACATTCAGAGGTTGATTCTTTCGGACTGGAAGCCAGACTTAACGGAAACCTTTTCCTTAACGAGAATTATGCTCTGGGAGACGATATTTTTAAAAGGATCAGCATTTCTCTGCCGGATACCGAACCCGGATTGAACGAGCTGGGATTAACCATTTTCTGCGATGGCGCAGCTGGCGCTGAGGAGAAGATCATCCTTGTTTCGGGCCCCTTCACGGGAACCCCGGAAGCCGCCCTTACCCGGAAAACAGCCGTTATAGTGGGTGAGAATATCACGCTGGGAATATCCAGGACGGGAGCCATGGGAACCATATGGATTCCCGGAGTGGATGACAGTGAAGAGATGGCCGGATTCGCAGGAATGTCCGCAGGGCCCCCATACTGGAATTCCGACCTGCCGCACCAGGTGTACGACATCACTTTGAACAGTAGTGAGATCATCGCCGGGACAATCTGGCCATCCCGTCCGGGATTGAAGCATGAGATCAAGTATAGAATAGATCCTGCGGGTTTCCTGGAGGTAATCAGCAGTGTTTTTAACGGCTCTCCCTCGGATCAGAGGGTTAATTTCGCCGGAAGGTGGGGAGGGGGATATCCCTTTGTTGGCGGAGCCCGGATAATTCCACTCAAGAAGGGTATTTTCGCCTGCAGGGAAGTGTACAACCAGATTCCGGATACGACGGAGGACTACCCGAGGGAAATATCAGAACTTGGCGCTCCCTGGCTTGCGATATCCAGCGGAAAAAAATCCCTTATGGCCTGGTTCCCTTCCTGGGAGAAACTGCAGCATGGCAGACCTGAAACAGAAGAGTTTGTAATACCACCCGGAGAAAGTGTTCAATCCCCCGCATTCAGAGTACTTCTTTCTAATGGAGATCTTAAAAATCTTCTGAGTGACGCAAGGATACTTGGCTGGGACACCGGTTCTTCGTTGAATAAGGTAAGTTTCATTCAACACAATATTGAACCGATAATGGGGGAAGGTTACGAACTAAGTCTTTCCCATAATCTCCTGGGAAAACGCAAAAGCACCATAGCAATAAACGGCTCCCTTGCTGCTGAAGGCACCGTCAATAGCAGTAATTCAATATCGGCACCTGTCACCGAAGCTGGAATCGTAGAAATTTCCCTTGGAATCGCCGGCAGGGACAGTGTTTATCCCGCACGGATAATCAGCGGTAAGGCTGAACTTCCCGAACTTTCCGAAAATGATGGAATCCTCACTATATCCAACAGCAGATTGAAAGCTCTGATAGACCCTTCGGAATTCGGACATGTGTACAGCCTGCTCCTGGACGGCGTAGAAAACCTGCAGTCTTCCCACCCTGGTCCTTCAGATTTCGCATGGGAGAAACCCTGGTTCGGAGGCATCCATCCCAGGATAATGGGCAACAGGAATAACCCCTTCAAACTCGATACCGTTGACTGCGCCTGGGACAGGTTTGAAACCATTACAGCCGGTCTGCCGGAAAGAGGCTGGGAAATGCGCTGGAGGGTGAATCACAAAAAGTACGGTTCTCTTGATCTTACATGGAGAGTCTCCATGACGCCTGAGGTGCCGCTTCTGAAAACCTGGTTCTCGCCGGAAGCCTGCGGCGGGGTTTACCTGGGCGGTGAGTTCGATATAAGGGGATTTCTGGACCCCGGAGGAGAACACGGCAAAGCTGTCCTTACCACACAGAGTAACCCTCGGTTAAGGCAAGGCAGGGGGCATGCCGGCGCGTGGCTCAAGGCGGGGCGCTGGGGCCGTGTGGAGACGCCGGAAAGGGGTTTCGTGGAAGTACATCTCATAAATGAAGATATCCTTTTCGCGGAGGATTTCGCGGACAGCGGATGCAATCTTTCAGTTTTCAACATGATGGACAGAAAAAAGGAGATTGAGGCTCTCTGGATATTCGGGA
>JAIORS010000169.1 GCA_021108005.1 Candidatus Aegiribacteria sp. | reverse complement strand
TCAGAGCCTTATGTGCTTAAATTGGATAGGTGCCCCTGTTAATGGTGTAGAGCCGTCATTTTCGGAGAATTTCGAAAATTCTGGAATATGGTACCCCGTAGTAGACACTCTTAGAACTTTTTCCTTAGAAACGGGTATCGGGTATATTCTATTGTAATAGTCATTGAAAATATCACTGAACAGAAAGGAAAAACAATGTCTCAACAGTACAAGACACCAGCAAATGCTTTTTTTGCACAGTTAAATGATTTAATGGACAAGAATCCTGATGCATCAAAATTCCTTGTTTCTAAAAAAATGGCATCTGAGCTTGTTTCGATGAATAGAGATGATTGGATGGAAGCTGGTTGTACTCCTGCAACTGCTGGGGATAGACTTCGTCTTTTCACTGATTATGGCAACGAGGGCATCAATCATATGAGAATTGGTAGCATTTCATTCGAGTTAAGTAATGAGTTCGAACATCCAATAAAGGTTATCTCTTGAATACACTCCAGTTTGATGAGTTTGTACGTCTACCCCCGACGGGATTCCCTTCGACTCGTTTCACTCGCTCAGGATAAACTCACCAGTCAGATCTGCGATCTGAAGTCCGAATCCACAGCGCATTAAAGAAAACCGGAGAGGTGGTTCCCGCCGCTCCGTTTTCTTTGGTACCCGGTATTGGACACTTTCCGAACTTGTACCAATGTTGAAATTAGGGTTCTAGAATGATGAGATAGTGGACCGTAGTGGACGCTTTAACAACTAGTACGCTAGTTGACGCATCTCGAGATGAAATAGTTATTTCACGATGTAATCCATACAAATTATCTAGTGCTAATGTACAAGAGTGTTATTTTGAATATATGGAGCATCTCGTTTAGGGAAATATTCCCATGCGAAGTGTTCTGTATCAAGTAGATTTCTAGTAAGCGTCACACCACCATAACTGTAGAAATCATCAAAACTCGAAAATAGTCTCCAAGATAAATTCGAAGTGTTTGGATTGAGGAATGCCCCTGCAATTGGAATTACGTTAAATTGGGGTACTCCATATTGCCCGACCAGTAAAACTTCAAGCGCAATTATCCTATTTGCCAGATTAAAGCCAAATCCAGTATAGCCTGGATTATTGATGGATGGCCCAAGAATAGCATTATCATCAATGAGTTGCTCTAGTCTAAATACCAGTTTTTCTCCAGGTTTGATAGAAAACGGAGGTAACTGGACCTGCTGGTACTGCACATTCCAGTAAAATCCAGCGAACTCACAAAAGTTAAGGAAAAAAGGTAAGACAAACTTCGTACTTAGGACAACTTCTGTTCGATTACCATTATTAGTAAATGTGAGATCGCAGGCAAGAATATTCGTTATTGTGCTATCATTCTCTATAGTTGTGTGAGTGATATAACTAAAACCGGATGTTAGTAAAGAAAGTTCGCGATCTTCCAGAAAATATGGAAAGTAAATCCCAGCTATTATTGACACTACTAATGCTAGTATGGACATTCCCAGCGACCAGTTTGCCCTTGATTCAGTTTTATTAGGAACTTCTGACATGTTTTTCCAGACTATTTTACTCTACATAATCTCAATAGGAACTGAACCCTCTTCTTTTAGAATTCAGGAAGTTCTCCAAGGTTATCTTCCTTGATACTATTCGCATTTGTTCGGAGATAATAGTTATTATCAATTCTTACAGCTTGAACCTTTGCTCCTTTATTCCAATTTTCACCATCATAAGTCATGGTAATTATATCCCTGAAGAAGTCTGTGATCTTTATTCTAGTCTCTTCCTTTGTCCAAGTTTCAGGAGATCCAAAATGACTAGAGAGATCTCTTCTCACCTTAAGATGTGAAATTTCTTTGCGTGAATTTCCATATCTAATTGCAACTATACAATAATCAGCCCATTCACCCATTGTCTGCCCCTTCCTTATATGAATTAATAGTTATGCTTTGTAATCTGCTAAAGAACTCAAATTACTTGAATTTTGGCCATGGTATTGCAAGAGTATCAGCTTCACCTCCGACGTATTGTTCATTTCTTGGTTTATATGCCTGAAAATACGCTCCATACATGAGAATTGAAAATCGGACTTGTTTCTCCCAATCTTCAATATTCCGGGGTAATACAAAATCAGAATCAGGATGTACTGAGCATAGACCTTTATATGCTTGCTTGACTGCTTGTTCAAGTATATTAAAGGCCATATAGTCAAAGCCCTGATGAAACCAAAATGGATTGAATTGCTTAGCTAGTACACAAAGATAATCCTGTATTTCTAAATCCGATACTTCTCTTTTCCTCATTTCTACAGCGAAACCATCCACACAGTAGAATTCTCTCGTAAACTCAAGGTAATTGAATCTACCAAGCCTTTTCACATTAGCTATATGCCATATCTGAGGAATATAACCCCACTCTGAATATTCATAACCTCCTAGATGAACAATAAGTGGTGGATTAGTAGAATAATTATCCTCTAAATATTGCTTCTCGATTTGATCCCTTAGATGCTCTGCTATTTCTGATAATCTCATTCTGTTTGTAAATTGTGAAAGTTGGCTATCTAACCATTTTTTTATGTCTAATCCCCCCAATCTTGCAACTCCAACATACCCAAACAGAACATCTTCCCGGGGCCACTTGAATATTTTTATTTCTTTATTTGGATCATCTTGATTGGGAATGTCAACATTTTGATCAGCACCAAAGACAATACCGCAATCTAGAAGTTCTACAATAAGTATTGACACTTACTATCCTTACATTTTGCTATCGAATGAATACTGAGCCTTTGAGGCAGAAGTATTATTCTTTATCTGATGAATTAGAGTTTTCTTCAGATTTTCTTACAGCAAATATTACTTTAGTGGAATTTTCATTGGTTTTCACACTTGCAGTAACAATTCTTCCATGCCTATCAATGGGTGCTATACTAGCAATGGGTTCTGGAGAATCACTAGTTGATGATGCTGTTTCTGAAGTTGAAGTATCACTTGATGAAGTTTCCATCGAAGCTTCATTACTTGAGTTTGTTTTCTTCGCAGTCATTCTATCCTCACATTCTAGATATTAATCCACTTAACCATGAACATAATAGCAAAGTTATTCCAAAGGCTAGACGATGCCAAGCCCGTGAAAAGGAAAGAAGTAGACTCTCATTTAAGCTCTCTCTTACATAGATACACTGCCAATCAAGATAAATTCTTCTTGTGCAGAACTCCCGCAAATCAAAAGATTCATCCAGATTCTTTTCTTTTTCATCTTGGTTCGTACTTTTTTTGTTCTTTAGTCGAAGAGCATTCTCTATTTTAATGTCAGAAAACACTATTGGTTTAAGAGCATCTAGAGCCCACCAAATTGCATATATCAGAAACACTGCTGCTAGACTTGCTGATGCTAAGCTAATAATTGGCGTAATAACACCTTGCCACAAAGACACTGAAGTAACTTCAATTGGGAATATACCACCAAGGAATGTGGCTATAATCCATCCAATAACGCCTAATGCAACAAAAGATGCAGTTAACACAAGATGAGCCTTCTTTGTAGCTGATTGTGTTCTCGAAACCTCTCTTTTATGCAGAGATTCAACCAAGGCTGCTGCAGCTTTAGTCCATTCCGGATGATTTCTAATCCATTGTTCTGTGTATGATTCACACGGATATTTCTCAAAAAATTCTTCCTCAAGGCGTAACACATTCTTCTCACCATACCTAATAATTCTAGGTTTCCTTGATGAGCCTATTTGAGTTCCTCCTTCGATTACTTCATTCACTTAGTACTCATGAACTGTACATCCATTAAATGTCGTGTTACTCAGATTCTGTAACATAACTATAGTCTAAGTCAATGCTGTATTCCGCACTTGACAAGAGAATATGTGTTCAGTAGATACTGAACAGAGAAAGATGTCAGAAAGGATTTTGCTTTGACTCTAATGGAATTCAAACCCGATTTCGGTATTCGAATAAGGGAGCTTCGCCATCGTGAAGGTGATATGAGCCTTCGCGAGCTCGCAAGAAGAGTCGGCATTAGTCCTTCTTATCTTTCTCAAATCGAGCAGGGGAAGCTCCCTCCTCCTTCTAACATCTTTCTTATTACTCACCTTGCTCAGGAACTAAATGAAGATCCCATTAAGCTTGCTAGATTAGCCAGAAGACCTACTCATTCACTTTCAGATCTTCTCAGTGATCATCCTGAAATCCCAAAACTGTTAGCAGAATCATTCATTGGTCTTAAACAGAAAAGTATTATGGATGTACTTGTTTTGCCCTGCTTACAAATACTTATCGCTGATGAATATGGAAAACTCCTTGATGAGACAGAAGATGAAGAGATTTCCATGCTTACGGAGCAAGTTAAGGAAATTCACATGTCGTTGAGAAATGGAAAGCGAACATGATGAGTTTTTTTACCTCATGTGTTCAGTGGGTACTGTACATAAATGAATTGCGATACCTATGCACATAGACAGTAAGAACAAGCAGTACCTGGAATGTTCAGAGAAGATGCTTGAATGTCTATTGGATTGTGCGAAATATGGCTATGGAAAGATTGTTATAAAAGCGAGGGTAACGAGCAAGAATAAGAGAGAAGTCAACATTGAGTATGGACGAAATTACAGGTTCCTGATTTCGGTAAATGAAATCAATGAAGTAAAAGCGATTCCCGCCATGGGAGCGTTGAAGCAAGAATATAATGAATAAGCATAGCTATCAGAGCCATTCTGAAGTGTATATACGAGGGATGGTTCTCAAATGTCCAGCAAAGAAAAGACTACTATGAATGCACTTCATTTCTGGCAGGTTCGTTCCTTAAAACAACTTTCCGAGGAAGATGCACGTGAAACTTCTGAAACTCTGTTCAATTTTGTACAGATCTTGCTTGATTGGAATAGAGAGGATGCTCTTCAACAATACGAAGATCTCCCGACTAAGAAGGGAGCATACTAATAAGCTTATATACAAATCCAGGTGTGTCTATTGCATCAAAGGCTTCAATCTATGAGCAATCAAGGGAATACTTACTTAACCTTGAGGTGAAATTCTCCAAATGGGTGTACTTGAATGATCCGCTTACACTGAGAATCGTTTTAGCTACGTTCATAGGGAATTACCTTGAAGGTGCTCCTGTATGGCTTCTAATTGTCTCTTCTCCTTCAAGTGGTAAAACAGAAATACTAAATATGCTTCGGGATCTCAATGATGTTTTTGAGATTGGTACTTTTACAAAAGCAGCATTGCTTTCTGGAACTCCTAAGAGAGAGGTTGCGAAAAATGCAAAAGGCGGTCTTCTCAAGGAAATTGGTGATTTTGGGATTCTCATATGTAAGGATTTTACTAGTGTTCTTTCAATGAACAATGAAACTCGATTAGAAAGTTTTGCAGCTCTTAGAGATATCTATGACGGTCGCATGAGAAGAGCATTTGGAACAGATGGGGGATGGCATACCGTCTGGGAAGGCAAGATCGGCTTCATCGGGGCGGTAACTCAGAAGATCGACTCTCAACATGAAGCAATGAGTTCAATGGGTGAACGCTTCACAATGTTCAGAATCAAAACCGATTTAGCGACTTCGATTGAACAGGCCAGAATGGTTTTGAGTAGAGAATGCAAAAAGAGTCTCGTCAGAAATACTCTTAGGAATATGACGAAGACTCTAGTAGATCATGTTCTTGAATTCAAATATGAACCTGAAGTCGACGATTTCATTCGAGAGCGAATTGCATTACTCGCTTCCTTGGTTACCTGTGCTAGAAGTACGATAGAGAGAGATGGTTATAAGAGAGAAATTACACACATTCATCATATAGAAGCTTCTCCAAGATTTGCCCAAGCATTGATGAGTCTTTTCAAGGGTTCAATTCTTATTGGATGTAATGTCCAAGAAGCTTGGGAACTGGCTCATGAAGTTGGATTATCTTCGATGCCGGAACTTAGGAGAAGAGTTATTTGGAGTATATGCGAGAACGGAGAAATGGATCTGAAGGGACTAGTAACAGTTATTGGTCATCCAAATACTACTGTAAGACGAGTATGTGAAGATTTGGTATCACATCGAATTCTTACAGAGACAAAGCAAAGCAAGAGGAGCGTTTGGTTTTTGACTGAGGATGTAAGAGAACTTATTGATGTCATTGACCAACCAATTGAAGATATAGATGTAACCTTTCCCGAAAAGTCTGAATCACCCTCTATTACTAACACCGCAAACACACATCAGATAAATCGGGAAAGTAAGATTTTACACCCAGGAGATAGAGCTATTAATGATATTGCTTCATCAGCTATTTAGAGGTTGGGATAAGCTATTCGAGCATTGGAATTCTGTTGAATGCTTTCTGAAAGGCTCTTTGAAAGCCTTGAAGAAAGCAGAAAACAGATAGGTTTAGAGATTGAAGAGGTGAAAGCATGGAAAACAAGAGATTAAGAGCAGAAAAGGTACATGGCAGAAGGATTCAAGCAGTCCTTTACGTCCGTGTATCATCCAAGGATCAAGAGCGTGAAGGTTATTCTATACCTGCTCAAAAGAGGTTGATCAGGGAGTATGCTAAGAACAACCGTTTCTCTATAGCAAGAGTCTTCGAAGATGTTGAAACTGCTAAACAAGCAGGTAGAACGCAATTCAATGCTATGCTTTCATACCTTAAAGAGAATGATAACTGCAAGACCGTTTTAGTTGAAAAGACCGACAGGCTCTACCGTAACATCAAAGACTGGGTAACTATTGATGAACTTGAACTGGAAATACACCTGGTTAAGGAGAATACGATCATCTCCTCTGAGTCGAGATCTTCAGCGAAATTCATGCATGGTATTCGAGTATTAATGGCAAAGCAATTCGTTGATAACCTTTCTGAGGAAGTCACTAAAGGAATGCAACAGAAAGCTCGACAGGGTTTATGGCCTTCATATGCTCCTGTTGGTTATCTGAATGCAGTTTCACGAAGTGGCAAGAAGATCATTCAACCAGATCCAGATAGAGCTGCAATCATCAGGATGCTATTTGAGAAATACTCCGAAGGTGATTGCTCAGTATCTGAACTGTCAAAGATTGCCAGAGATGCGGGATTGAATCAACGAGGATCTGGAAATCCTCTTGCCCGATCTGCAATACATAAAATGCTCAAGAACAAAATCTACTATGGTGATTTTGACTGGAACGAAGTCACCTATTCAGGCAAACATCAACCAATCGTTTCCAGACAACTTTGGCAGAAGGTTCAAGATACTATGCTAGACCGCAATTCCAGCAAGATAAGACGAATGAAGCATGATTTTGCGTTTTCAAGGCTATTAAGATGCGGTCATTGTGGCTGCATGATGACTGGAGAGCTAAAGAAGGGCAAATACATCTATTACCATTGCACAGGATACAAGGGTAAGTGTAATGAGCCGTATACAAGAGAAACGGTCTTAGATAGCCTATTCTGTGATTTCCTGGGGCTTTTGGAGTTCAATCAAGAGGTAATAGACTTTCTCAGAGATAATTACTTGGAAATGAGTAAGAAGAAACGAAGCTACAGGAAAAAAGCTATATCAATTCTTCAAGCTGAGTACGATAAACTCCAGGTGAAGCTGGATACAATGTATGAAGATAAGCTTGAAGGTATCATTACTCCTCAGATGTTCAATGAGAAATCACAGATATGCAGGAATCAAATGGAGGATATCTTCTCAGCTATCGTCAAACATGAATCTGAAGATCCTGCAGAGTTTGAGCGAAGTGTTGATCTTCTCGAACTTATCAGAAATGCCCGTACTACGTACTCTAAGAGAGATAGTTCAGAGAAAAGAAGACTTCTTAATAATCTACTTTCGAACTGCCTTTGGAAAGGTGGAAATCTCTCGGTAGAATTCCGACATCCGTATGATATGATTGTAGATACAAACCGAGTCTATGAAGCAAAGAAGGCTGAAGGAAATGATTCCAACAGCCTTTTTGAACTTTGGTACGCCCGACAGGATTCGAACCTGTGGCCTGCGGATTAGAAGTCCGCTGCTCTATCCAGCTGAGCTACGGGCGCACTGTTTTTATGTATGTGTTGCCGCGGGGCACTAGACCCCGCGGCTCTGTTCTCTGGTACGCCCCCCGGGAATCGAACCCGGAACCTACGGATTAAGAGTCCGTTGCTCTGCCAATTGAGCTAGGAGCGCATTGTGGGGTGGGAGACCGGACTTGAACCGGCGACCACCTGATCCACAATCAGGGGCTCTACCAACTGAACTACTCCCACCATTGGAACCCGCTGATTCTATTGATAACGGTGTACCTCGTCAAGGATATTTACTATTATTCTGGATACTTGTACAGTCTGACATATGTGAATCCTGTATTTTCTAAAACAATGTCTGGAGTTCATAAATGAAATGTCCCCGATGCTCAAGCATGGATGACAGAGTAATTGATTCCCGTACGGTAAGGGATGGAGAGGCCACAAGAAGAAGGCGGGAGTGCGCCGAATGTGGGTATCGCTTCACAACTTACGAGTATATCGAGAAGTCTTTTCCTGTTGTGGTGAAGAACGACGGCAGGAGGGAGTCCTTCGATCGGAAGAAGCTTGAGAAGGGAATTGACAGGGCCTGCGAGAAAAGGCCTGTTGCCGCGGAAGATCTGCGGGACCTGGTCGACCGGACAATCGCACGGGTAACGGATGAGTTCCAGGAGGAAGTTACGGTGAAATTTATTGGTGAATGTGTAATGGAGCTTCTTCACGAGGTTGATCAGGTTGCTTATGTCAGATTCGCAAGTGTTTACAGGAAATTCAAGGATGTTTCACAATTTAAAGAAGAACTTGACAGGTTACTGAAGGAAGAATAAGTCGGACCTATCTCATTTCTATTTATAGAGTTAGAATTATTAGGGGAGGCACATGACCAAAGCCAGAACATTCAGGGGGGGAACCCATCCCCAGGGCAATAAGAATCTATCATCGGGACAATCGATAAAAAGATTGCCTGCTCCGGAAATTGTTCGAGTGCCGTTATGCCAGCATCTTGGAGCACCATCGAAACCCTCGGTTTCCAAAGGAGACAAAGTAATCAGGGGACAGGAGATAGGTACTCAGAACGGCTTTATTAGTTTACCAACGCATTCACCTGTGAACGGTACGGTTAAGTCTATTGAGGAATTCCCCATGCCACACAGAAGAACCGGTCCTGTAGTAGTCATCGAGACAGAATCGGAAGATGGAGGACAGGTTTTCAAGAAGTGGGACGATTACAGAAAGCATTCACCCGCTGAGATAATTGAGCGGATCAAAATGGCCGGTATCTGCGGTATGGGGGGAGCAAGTTTTCCTACTTACGTGAAGCTGTCTCCACCTCCCGATAAGAATATTGATACACTTATTATTAACGGGGTGGAGTGTGAGCCATACCTTACTGCCGACCAAAGGCTCATGCTTGAGAATCCTGACGATATAATTCTTGGAATGGAAATACTGTCTTACGCGCTCGGAGTAGAAAAATGCTTGATAGGTATTGAGATCAACAAGCCCGATGCTATAAGGATCATGGAGGAAAAGGGATGCGATGTTCTTCCGCTGAAAGTCAGCTATCCCCAGGGGGCTGAGAAGCAGCTCATCGATGCCGCCATCGGCAGGGAAGTTCCTGCCGGAGGGCTTCCTCTTGATGTGGGAGTAGTAGTACAGAATGTTGGAACGGCGGCCGCAGTTGCAAAAGCTGTAAGGGACGGTGAACCCTCTCTTCGAAGGATAGTAACGGTAACAGGTAGAGGTGTTGAATCACCGGCCAATTACGATGTATGTGTGGGTACGCTTTTCTCTGACCTCATCGAAGAATCCGGTGGCTACACTGAAAACGTTGAGAGACTGATAAGTGGTGGACCGATGATGGGCATCTCGCTTTATACCGATGGCGTTCCTGTAACAAAGGGAACCAGTGGTGTTCTAGCACTGATCGGAGCAGAAGTAAGAGATGTTACTGAAAGCCCATGTATTAGTTGCGGTAAGTGCATGGATGCATGCCCGTTAAGGCTTGCACCAAGCATGATAGCATCGGCAGCTGAAAACGAGAAATGGGATCTTGCCAGGAAATACGGAGCGCTGAATTGCATGGCGTGCGGTACATGCAGTTATGTGTGTCCAGCCGGAAGATACCTTGTTCATTACATTAAGAGAGCCCAGGAAGCTATAAGGGCAAACAGGGGAAAGGAGGCGTAAATGGCACAGACCAGACGATTTGAGCTGGCGATGTCACCCCATGTGGGTTCAGCTCAGACTACAAGGAAAGTAATGTTCGATGTGATTATTGCGCTTCTTCCAGCGCTTGCTGCCGCAACCTGGTTCTTCGGGCCCAGAGCGTTGCTGATCGTATTTATCAGTGCCGCAGCCGCAGTACTGTCAGAGTATCTATGCCTGAAATTCATGAAGAGACCTGTCAATTTCGCACTGGACGGCAGTGCAATTGTAACAGGCATGCTGCTTGCTTACAACCTTCCGCCGGGGGTTCCATTCTGGCTTCCGGTAATAGGTACCGCTTTTGCCATAGTGGTTGGCAAACAGGCTTTCGGGGGGCTTGGACAAAATATCGTGAACCCTGCTCTGCTTGGAAGGGCTTTCCTCATGGCGAGTTTTCCAATCCTCATGACAGCCGGATGGACTGCGCCGGAGGCCTGGAGAAGCAGTGCTGACAATACGTGGGAGACAACTGGTATCGTTCAGGTAGAATGGAATTCAATTCCCGATGCGGATGCTATATCAGGTGCCACTCCCCTGAATATTCTCAAGCAATCTTTCGATCTGGATTCAAGTGCTGAGAATTATCATCGGGAAGGGGATACCGCAGAGGCTGAATACCTTGAGAGAAAGGCTGCGAGTATTCGCAGTGCTCTATCCGACAACTCCACATATATGAATCTTCTGATCGGGAGAAGGGGAGGCTGTCTGGGAGAGACTTCAGTGCTCCTCCTTCTGCTTGGAGGTATCTATCTTGTCATGAGAGGGGTTCTTGAACTCAGACTGCCCATCAGTTACCTTGGAACCGTGGCGGTTTTTGCCTGGGTGTTCGGTGGCAGCGGCTGGTTCAACGGAGACCCTCTTTTCCACGTTCTTGCCGGTGGAGTCGTGCTCGGGGGAATTTTCATGGTTTCCGATATGGTGACAACCCCGGTGACATCCAGGGGAAGAATTATCTTCGGCATTGGCGCAGGATTGATAACTATGGTGATAAGAAGATGGGGTGGATACCCGGAAGGATGTTCATACTCGATACTGCTTATGAATCTGCTTACGCCACTGATCGATAGATATACGCTGCCAAAGGAATTCGGGGAGGTGAAAGAGAATGGCTGAGATGCTTAAAGTCGGTCTGGTTCTGATGCTGGTCGCCCTTGTTGCGGCAGCGGCATTAGGGCTTGTAAACAGCAGGACTGCACCAATCATAGCTGTACAAAAAGAACTGGAAAAACAGAACGCGATGAATGAAGTAGCTGGAAATCTCAGTCCCGGCGACAGCCTGGCTTTTGATTCCCTTCTCATAGCCGGACTTGAAAATCCATATACGATCTGCGACAATACACTGAATGTCGTGAAAGTTTCCGTACCGCCCGATACTTCAAGAGTGGGTTACGTATTCATCGCCTATGGAAAGGGTTATTCAAGTACTGTACAGACCATGGTGGCAGTGGAGCTTGATGGAAGTATTTTCAGCACAACAATCCTCTATCAACAGGAGACTCCAGGTCTGGGAGCCAATGTTGAAAACCCATCGAAACTCATCGATAAGTTCACTGGGTTAACTGCATCGGGATGTCTTCTCACAAAGGACGGAGGCGGAATCGATGCCATGACGGGCTGCACGATCACCTCCAGAGCTGTAACAAATTCGGTAAGAACCGGTCTTGAGGCAATGAGCGAAGCCGGTCTTTTCAACTCTGCTGATGGCGCAGCGCAACCTGTCGGGGAAGGAGGTGCGGAATGAGCCTCGCAAGAGACCTGACCAATGGGATATACCGTGAAAACCCCGTTTTCAAGCTTGCGCTGGGCATGTGTCCCTTCCTTGCGGTTACAACTTCCGTTGAAAACGCTCTTGGAATGGGAGCGGCAGCAACATTCGTGCTGATATGCTCCAACTTCCTTGTATCTCTTTTCCGTAATGTTATTCCCTCAAAGGTAAGAATTCCGTGCTATATAGTAATTATCGCAACTTTCGTTACTCTGGTTGATATGATAATGAACGCGTACCTTCCGGACCTGCACAAAAGCCTGGGGATATTCATTCCTTTGATTGTGGTGAACTGTATAATACTCGGCAGGGCGGAAGGTTACGCCAACAGGCACCCTGTTATTAACTCAATTGCCGACGCAGTTGGAATGGGTATAGGATTCACCCTGGCAATGGTTATTCTGGCTTCATTCCGTGAGCTGCTTGGAAACGGAACATGGCTGAATATCAATGTTCTTGGAACAGCCTATCAGAATCAGCCACTGCTTATTGCAATACTTGCTCCCGGAGCGTTCATTCTTCTCTGTTTCATTCTGGGGTTTTTCAATATTCTTGAAAAACGAAAAGGAGGTCGTCAGTAATGAATTCAACAGTACTGCTTACAACCCTTCTGGCGGCACCTGATTCGGGCAGCCAGGGGTTCGATCTCGGAAAGATGATGGCCATAATAATCGCTTCCATTTTCGTGAACAACTTCGTACTTTCAAGATTCCTGGGAATCTGTCCGTTTCTAGGCGTATCTAAACAGCTGGATTCTGCCATTGGCATGGGGGCTGCGGTAATATTCGTAATGACACTGGCAACTCTGGGCTCCTGGACGGTTTACAATCTTCTTCTGGTTCCAATGGAACTGACCTATCTCAGTACCATTGCCTTCATACTGATTATCGCGTCCCTGGTGCAGCTGGTAGAGATGATACTGCAGAAATTCAGTCCCGCTCTTTACAAGGCTCTGGGGATATTCCTTCCCTTGATTACAACCAATTGCGCAATTCTTGGAGTTGCGGTTCTCAATATCGATGAGAAATACAGCCTTGGGTATTCACTTGTTAATGCTATAGCGGCGGGAATAGGGTTTACACTTGCTCTGATTCTGATGGCTGGTCTCAGGCAGAAGCTCGAGATGGCAGATGTTCCTCCTGCTCTCAAGGGGAAACCTGTCGCGTTTCTTGTGGCAGGAATAATGTCCATCGCCTTCCTCGGTTTTGCCGGACTGGGGGGATGAGATGCATATCCAGATGCTCGTTACAGAAATACTGATTGGACAGGAATCACTGGCTGAGTCAATTGGCAACCCGGCAATAGTGCTTGGTGCGATGGGGCTCATATTTGGACTGGGGCTTGCTTTTGCCGCTCGAAAACTGGCGGTTTCTCGGGATCCTCTGGTTGAAAAGATCAACTGTATTCTACCGGGCGCAAACTGCGGGGGATGCGGTTTTCCCGGTTGCATGCAGTTCGCGGAGGCCGTGGCAAAGGGCGATGCACCAGCTGATGGCTGTGTTGCCGCCAGCGCTGAGATGAATCAACAGGTTGCCGATGCTGTTGGAAAGGAAATATCTGAAAGCGTAAGGCTGATAGCTCTTGTTCACTGCAACGGTGGCCATTCCGCCAGAGACGAATTCGAGTATCATGGTCCGGGGAATTGCGTTTCCGCTGCAATGATCATGGGTGGCCAGAAGACGTGTTCATACGGCTGTCTTGGATTCGGTGACTGCGCAATCGTCTGTCCCTTCAATGCCATTGAAATGGGGGAGAACGGTTTACCTGTTGTCGACAAAGTTAAATGCACCGGATGTGGCAAGTGCATCGACGCGTGTCCGATGCATATTATAGAACTCTGGCCTCTGGATCACGAAGTGGTGATTGCCTGCTCAAGTCTTGATAAAGGTGGTTTTGCAAGAAAAGCCTGTACCATGGCATGTATAGGATGCCGGAAATGTGAAAAAGCCTGCCCTGTTGATGCTATTACAGTTGATGATTTCCTCGCGGTGATCGATCCGGAGAAGTGTATTAATTGCGGTCTTTGTGCTTCGGAATGTCCCACCGGCGCAATAATCGACAATGCCACTGCAAGACCAAAGGCATATATCGACAGCAGCTGTATAGGTTGCACTCTTTGTACTAAAGTATGTCCTGTGGATGCCATAGAAGGAGAACTGAAGGAAAGACATGTAGTAAACAGCGATAAATGTATTGGTTGCGGACTCTGTGTCCCCAAATGTCCGAAAAATTCAATAAACCTGATAGGAGCCAAATCCTATCAGCAGAATAGAGAATTCCAGGTATGACAGAGAAAGAACTCAATAAATTATTAAGAGAATTACCCGCAGTACATGAACTTGCGGAAGAATTGGCCGGTGAGACTCAAAGCGGGGCACCGGCAGCGATCCGGAAGGCTTGTAGAAGTGCCCTTGAAAAAGCACGAACAGAAATACTTGAAGGCGCGAATCCTCCAACTCCTGAGAAGTTGAAGGAACTTGCAGTTATTGAACTGCATATGATTACTACTTCAAGCATGAAGAATGTCATCAACGCGACGGGCATTATCCTTCACACCGCCATAGGAAGAGCTTGTCTTCCTGACAGCGCGGTGGAAGCGGTAACCAGAGTAGCTCAAGGTTACAGTGTTCTCCAGTGGGACTGCGAGACAGGAAGAAGGGGACACCGCGACATACATACGGAGAAGCTCATCTGTGAACTTGCGGGATCGGAAGCGGCCACTATCGCTAACAACAATGCGGGAGCTACTCTTCTTGTACTCTCGGCCCTTGCGAGGGGCAGGGAAGTAATAGTGTCCCGAGGACAGCTGGTTGAAATCGGGGGTTCATTCAGGATTCCTGAAGTTATGAAGCAGAGCGGTGCAATCATGAACGAAGTGGGTTGCACCAACCGAACCCATCTTTGGGATTACCGTGATGCTGTAAATGAGAATACAGCCATCATTCTGCGTGTTCATCCTTCCAACTACAGGATAAGAGGTTTTACCGGAGAGGTTCCCCTTGAACAGCTGGTTGAACTTGGAGGCGAATTCGGTATTCCCGTAGTGGATGATCTCGGCGCAGGTTCGTACATCGATCTTTCGAATTTTGGTCTTCCGTCGGAACCAACTGTTTGCAGCAGCATCAAGGCAGGTGCCGCGGTTGTTACAAGTTCCGGGGATAAACTCATAGGCGGTCCACAGGCCGGAATAATCACAGGTAAGAAGGAGTACATTCAGAAGATTAAAAAACATCCTCTTGCCAGGGCTCTCAGGGTGGGGAAACTCACAATAGCCGCACTTGAGGCGTCTTTGATACTGTTCAGAGAGGATATTGAATACCTTGTTCATAATCACCCTCTATATAGAATGTTTTCAGTTTCTGTTATAGAACTCCGGAAGAAAGCTGATGAATTTCTATCCCTTCTGAACCTGCCTGGTTCATGTTCTACAACCGTTATGGAATCGGACAGTTTTATAGGAAGCGGTTCGTTGCCCGATCATGCCATTCCTTCAATCTGCGCGGGTTTGAAGAGTCCGGATAACGAAGCTCTGGCCAGAAAGCTGCGGCTTGGAAATCCGGCTGTTGCTTCGAGAATTGAAGATGGATTCATCAAACTCGATATGAGAACCATTCAGCCCGGTGAACTGGAGCAGCTTGCTTCGCTGGTGAATTCTACTGCGCAGGAGTTATGGGCGTAATTGTAGGTACCGCTGGTCATATTGACCATGGAAAGAGCCAGCTCGTTAAATACTTGACTGGAAGCGATCCCGATAGACTTAAAGAAGAGAAGGAGCGAGGCATTACCATCGAACTTGGGTATGTGTTCATGCCCACTCCGGATGGCGGCGTCATATCCTTTATTGATGTTCCGGGACACGAGAAATTCATCCGGCAAATGGTTGCCGGGACAGCTACAGTCGACTGTTTCCTCCTTGTTATCGCGGCCGATGAGGGAATAATGCCTCAGACAAGAGAACATCTTGATATTCTCCGGCTTCTTGGTGTTGATAATGGTATTGTTGCCCTGACGAAATGCGATCTTGTTGGCGATGAAATGCAGGAACTGGTTGTATCCGAAATTGAGGAGTATTTCGAAAATTCAGTTTTCCGGGGAACCCCTGTTTTTAGAGTTTCATCGATAACGGGCCAGGGGATGGAAGAACTCAGAGGAGCTCTTCTAAGGCTTACGGAAGAAACATCTCACAGGCAGTCGCATGGGAAATTCAGACTGGACATAGACAGGGTTTTCGTACTTGAAGGATTCGGGACCATCATTGGCGGAACGGCCATTTCCGGCAGTGTATCGGTAGGAGATGAAATCGAACTACAGCCCGGCGGGAAAAAATACCGAGTCCGTTCAATGAGAGTGAACGCGAACAGCGAAGTGAAGACAGGAGCGGCCGGTGACAGGATTGCGCTGAACCTTGTCGGTCTTCGCAAAGATGATGTTCACAGGGGATCCTGTGTGGCGGAACCCGGTTTTCTCCAGGTGAAAGGGAGCCTTGACACCAGTCTTACAATGCTGGAAACAGCTGAGCCCCTTAAAAGGTATCAGCGCGTAAGACTTCATGCCGGAACAGCTGAGGTAATGGCCCGCGCAGTTCCCGTTGAAACTGATGTGATAAGCCCGGGAATAACAGGATACGTTCACTTTCAGCTTGAAACACCGTTGGTGGCACTTCCAGGTGATAAATTCGTTGTAAGGAATTATTCACCGGTTATTACGATTGGCGGCGGTACAATTCTTGAAACCGGTACACATAAAGTAAGAAAAAAATACGCTCTTGAAAGAACTTCTCATCTTGAAGCACTGGAATCAGGTGATATTGAGAGCATTCTGGAAGAGATGCTTGATGATTCCGGTATCAACGGTATTACAGCTGAAAATGCGGAGAAGAGAACCTCGCTTGCCCTGGATGATATTCGGAACACACTTCTGGAAATGGGCCAGAAAGGGACAGTTGAACTTCTAATTGATAGTTCAGCCCATCATGTGGTGCGAAAAATCCACTTTGATGAAGCCTGCGGAAAGCTTCTGTCACATCTTGCGGAACACCATGAAATAAATCCGGTAAGCCCCGGACTGCAGCTGTCTGAACCATCGAGAATCCTATCTGAATATCCTCATTGGTTTGTGAAAGCAGTGCTGAACAGGCTGATAGAGTCTGGAGAACTTGAGAGAAGGGATGACTGGTTCGCGCTTTCCGCTCATGAAAGAGAAATCCCGCAAAAATATACCGCAGCTGTTAATGACGTGATCTCAAAGGTTGAAAAAGGTGAGAACCGGGGAACCAGCATCGAAGATATTCAGGACTCCTTGCTGGCCGGGGCTCTTATTGAACGTGGGCTACTGCATAAACTTGCTGACAATATTTTGATTTCGTCTGAAAACGCGGGAGTACAGATCCGTAAGATAAATGAAATGTACGGAGAAAACGGTTTTACTCTTGGGGAATTGAGGGATTTCCTGGGTGTTTCAAGGAAAACCGCTCTGAGGTGGGCAGAATTCTTTGACGGCCTTGGCTGGACGGTAAGAAAAGGCGAAAGAAGAATCTGCAGGGAATATTAGTTTACAGTACACATATTTTATTATATGGTTACCAGTCCCTGACAACAACGGAAACTTACTGGAGGAAAAATGCACATTGCAGTTGTGGGAAGCGGTTACGTAGGACTTGTCGCTGCAACCTGTCTTTCGGAGATGGGTAACGATGTTATCTGCGTAGACAACAACATAGAAAAGATAAGTAATTTAAATAAAGGTATAATCCCCATTTATGAACCCGGACTAAGATCCATGATAGAGCGTAACACTGTAGAGAATCGACTTGTTTTTACAACTGATATCTCGCAGGCTGTGAAAAAGAGTTCCATTGTTTTTATTGCTGTGGGAACACCTCCTGATGAAGATGGTTCAGCGGATCTTAAACATGTACTGGCTGTTGCTTCGGATATAGCGAAGTACATGGATGGATCCAGAATTGTTGTGAATAAAAGCACTGTCCCGGTCGGAACCGCTGACCGTGTCTATGCGCAGATTCGGAAGGGAACTGAGTATGCTGTGCACGTGGTCAGTAATCCTGAATTTCTGAAGGAGGGTTCGGCCATAGATGATTTCATGAAACCCGATCGAGTGGTGATAGGTACCGATTCCTCAGAAGTCGCGGAAGTAATGAAAGAACTGTACTCCCCCTTTGTCAGAACGAATAACCCGGTTTTAGTCATGAGCAACAGAAGCGCTGAAATGACGAAATACGTCGCCAACAGTCTCCTTGCGACCAGGATCTCATTTATGAACGAAATTGCCAATATGTGTGACTCCGTTGGCGCGGACGTTCATGATATCAGAATTGGAATTGGATCCGACAGAAGAATTGGCTCCAGTTTTCTGTTTCCCGGGGCCGGATTCGGTGGTTCCTGCTTCCCCAAGGATATCAGGGCACTCCAGAAAACAGCGATTGAAAATGGTGTCGAACTGAGAGTTCTAAAAGCTGTGACTGATGTTAATATGGATCAGAAGAAGCTTCTTGTCAGGAAAGTTAAAGACCACTTCGGCGATGATCTGAACGGCATCACAATTGGGGTTTGGGGAATCTCCTTCAAACCGAATACGGATGATATCAGGGAGGCTCCGGCTCTTACCGTTATTAAAGGATTGCTTGAAAATGGAGCAACTGTTGCGGTCTACGATCCTCAGGCAATTGAAAACGTTTCGGGCGTACTTGGTAATTCGGTAAGATACGCATCATCAGTGTATGATGCGGTAACGGGAGCCGACGCCATGGTTCTTGTTACAGAATGGACGGAATTCAGAGAGCCTGATTTCCCGAGAATGACTGAGATAATGCGAAAACCTGTTATTTTCGATGGCAGAAATGTGTTCAACCCTATCAAATTGAAAAATCTTGGATTTACTTACTATGGAATCGGGAGAAATGTATGAAATTCACTGACAGACTGAACGGCTCTGAATATCCATCCGTTGCAATTATTGGCCTTGGTTATGTCGGGCTTCCGCTGGCTCTGGAATTCGTTCAGGGAGGATGCAGGGTTGCTGGTATTGATGTTGATCCGGAGAAGCCCAGGCTTATTGGCGAGGGCAGAAGTTACCTGAAGACCATCCCATCTGAGCGGATCTCCGCTGCTGTTGAAACCGGCAGGATAGAATGTACAACTGATTTCTCGCAAATGAAGGATTCGGATGCCGTTATCATCTGTGTTCCCACCCCTCTTGGTAAATCCAGAGAACCCGATCTCAGTTTCGTTACCAGTACCGGTAGAGAAATTTCCAAATATTTGCAGCCCGGCCAGCTTATTGTGCTCGAATCGACAACATACCCGGGTACAACCAGGGAACAGCTTGTGCCGATCCTGGAAGAAAGCGGCCTCAAGGCCGGAGAGGATTTCTTCGTTGCGTTTTCTCCCGAGAGGGAGGATCCCGGTAACAAGACATACAACACAAGGACAATACCGAAACTCGTTGGCGCATTAACTCCCGAAGGTTCAGTGGCTGCGAAGATGGTCTACTCCTTTGCGGTTGATGATGTTGTTACCGTCAGTTCTCCAGAGGTTGCCGAGATGGCGAAGATAACCGAGAATACCTACAGGGCCGTAAACATCGCCCTTGTAAATGAGCTGAAAATGCTCGCTTCAAGGATGGGTGTTGATATTTGGGAAGTCATTGAGGCTGCTTCAACGAAACCCTTCGGCTTCACCCCGTTTTTCCCCGGGCCGGGACTTGGGGGGCACTGCATTCCAATCGATCCCTTCTACCTGACCTGGAAAGCACATCAGTTCGGAATGCCTACACGTTTTATCGAATTGGCAGGGGAGGTCAACACCGCAATGCCCACCTTCGTTGTCTCGATAATAACGAAGGCTCTTAATGACAGGCAGAAAAGCGTAAACGGAAGCAGGATACTAATCCTTGGCATGGCATACAAACCTGATATAGATGATATTCGAGAGACTCCGGCTCTCAAGGTTATGGACGAACTCCTCGAAATGGGAGCGGTAGTTGATTACAACGATCCCTATGTCGGGAGTATCGGTGAAACAAGACAGACTCAACGCAGGCCTGTTTCGGTAGAACTTACCGAGGATACTCTCAATAGATACGATTGTGCTATAATCATTACAAATCATTCTTGTTATGATTATCAGTGGATAGTTGACAATTCATCCCTTATTATTGATACAAGAAACGCATGTTCAGAGATAACGGGTGGTAAGGAGAAAGTAGTTAAGGCATGAGAATTTCCGCTGTTCTTGTGATTACAGTTGTTTTTATTCTTTACGCTTCCGGGCTTGAGAGATATACAGTTCCCGGAGTTGAGACTGATGAAGTCCTAATGAGTATTCACGTATGGGGAGAGGTGAGAAGTCCCGGCACGCACCTTGTTCCCGTTGAAGCTGATCTGATAGTAGGTATATCCGTTGCGGGAGGACCTACGTCACAGGCGAAACTCAGCGATGTAAGAATAATTTACGAAGACAGCGAAATAAGATACAATCTCGATCACTTCCTGGATGCTGAGGGCGACCCCATTCCGGTTCTTGAACCTGGAGCCACAATACACATACCTACCAACAGTTTCGAGTGGTGGAAAACCGCAATTGATTTCTCATACAAGATTATTGTTGCGGTGAATCTGATATGGATAATGACAGACCGATGAATGACAGTACTTTCCAGGAAGAACGGGAATCTATAAACATATCGGAATACCTGTGGCTTCTTTATCATAACAAATGGCTCGTTCTGGGATTCCTGATAGTTTCCATAACTGCGAGTATCTGGATAACTTCAAGAACGAGGCCCGTATACAGATCATCAGCCACATTTATTTACGATCTCAGCAGTAACATGACACAGACTCTCAATATGTCGAGTGTGCTCTGGTTCGAAATGGATCCCAAGCGGAACAACCAGATACAGATCATACACAGCAGAAGCATGGCCGAGGCGGTAGCTGATTCTATTATGAGATCTCCGAATACGGATAGTCTGTTGGCTATCATTTACGGTGACCTGGGGATACCGCAGAACAATCTGAGGGGTTCACTTATTGGATTGGCCAGGGGGAGCATCTCAGTCAGCAATATGAAGGATACGGATTTTTTCATTCTTTCAGCGACCGGTTATTCTCCCGTTGCCGCAGCCACAATGGCCAACCTTGTTGTCCAGACCTACTACAGGAAGAATCTTGCCGATGAACGGGGTGAGAACACAATAGTCAAGGAATTCCTTGCTGAACAGCTTGACATTATTTCATTGGAACTCGCTGAATCTGAGGATTCTCTGACCGTGTTCAAAGAGGAATATGGAATAGTAAGCCTGAGTACCGAAACAGCTCAGATCGTAAGAAACCTGTCCACCTTCGAGACCGCTGCAGCCACATCAAGGACGGAGCAGGGAGCGCTGCAGGCACAGAAGGTTTATTACTCAGATCAGCTCGAGATTGGCCGCGCGGGTTTCGCGGAGGATATCACATGTATGAATTCCACTTTTATCGCGCAGCTTGAACGGGATATAGCGACTCTAGAATCATCCAGGGCTTCGCTGATTGCCAGAGGCAGTTCAGAGAATGACAATGTTATCATGGATATGGACAGTCAAATCTCCACCAGAAGGGAAGCTCTTACACGGGCACTTGAAGAAGCTGCTTACAGTCAGTATCCCAACGATCCAGCCCAATCTCTTCAGGGAATTGTATCAGATCTGGTAACGGTTGAATCGCAGCTCAGAGCTGAGAGAATCAGAGAATCTGTTCTGAGAAGTATCATACTGGATCTTGAAGACAGCATATCGATTCTTCCCGAATTGGAACTGAGACTTACCAGGCTTGAGAGAAACTGGACGGTAAGCGAGAATATCTACCTGCTGCTTCGAACCAAATTCGAAGAAGTCAGGATTGCCGAGGCAGGTCAGATAGGTAATGTAACAATCGTAGATACCGCTCTTCCCGGCGGCATGATCAAGCCTAATAAAAAGCGAAATCTGATACTCGGAATATTCGCGGGACTTGCCGCGGGAATCGGGTTCATTTTCCTGAAGGAGCAACTGGATTCTTCTATTAAAAATCCCGAGGATATTGAGAATCTTGGCATTCCTGTTATAGGTGTTATTCCGAAGGTTCACAAATCCGATGTTACGCTTCACGGAGGTGAACAGGGGCTGATAATGATAACCGCTCCAAGGCAGGCCGCCAGCGAGGCGTACAGAGATCTCAGAACAAGCCTCCGTTTCAGCGCAGCCGAGAAGGGGATTCATTCGATTCTTGTCACCAGCGCAGGCCCAAGGGAGGGGAAATCCACTACAGCCGGTAACCTTGCTGTGGCTTTTGCTCAGACCGGAGCCAGGATTTTACTGGTGGATACTGATCTGAGGCGTCCCGTGATGCATAAAATCTTCGGCCTTGAGCGGGAACCAGGGTTTTCGGAAGCGATAGCTGGTGTTGTTCCTATAGAAGAAGCTGTTAAAGCCACAGGTGTTGAAAATCTATCTGTTCTTACATGCGGATATATACCGCATAATCCCTCAGAATTGCTCGGTAGCAAAAGATTCAGGAATTTCCTGGCGAGGCTCCGAGAATCATTCGACATGGTTATTCTTGATAGTCCCCCGGTTGCGGTTGTAACCGATCCCATTGTGCTGAGCCCTGAAGTGGATGCTACGCTTATGGTTGTGGGTGTGAAGAAGATCGATCGTAAAGTGCTGAAATCAGCGTGGGAGAAACTTCAGAGAGGATCCGGCTACTGCGCAGGTGCCGTTCTGAATCAATTCGATCCCATAAATATTTACACCTCGTATAGCTACTACACTTACAGGTATCACTATTACTATCAGGATGAATCAAGGAAAAAGCGCCGTATAAAAGACCTTACCAGGAAGAAATCTGAGTAACGACCTGTGGTTCTGCAGGCTTACTGAATCGGTATTTCCAGTCCGCCAAAAACATCGTACAATGTATCTTCATTAGAAGCAGGAATCCACACACACATTCAGTGTAACCAATTCCATCTATAAAATATTATGTAACAACATTATAGAAGAGTAATATATCTCAACGTCGAGTTTATGTGGGATACTATCCCATAGAATGGGTTGACAGTGGGAAATTGTGGGATAGAATTGGACTGGAGGATAACGTATGAGCGAATACACAGGAAAGCATTTACATACGCTTGATGATAAGGGCCGGGTAAGTGTACCCGCTCAGTTCCGAAGGCAGCTGCCCAAAGAAGGTCTCTTCATTGGGAAGGGTATGGAAGGAAGCCTCATTCTTTATCCGCCGGAGAAGTGGCAGAAGGTCAGAGATGCGCTTGCATCACTTTCCAGAAACAGCAGAAGGAACAGAGACATCATTCGCGAGTTCTCCCAGTACATTCGACCTGTGAATATAGATGGCCAGGGCAGGATTACTATTCCTTCCGATTTGATCGAAGTTTCCGGGATAACACACGAAGTCGTTTTCATAGGTTTTCTTGACTCAATCGAACTCTGGGCTGCCCAGCGTTATGCCGGACGGAAAGAGGAACAGGTATCCTCTCTGGAAGAAGCAATTGAGGAAATCGATATAGACATTTACTGAGTTGAAATCTCTCCACTTGCAGGAGGCCTGGTTTCAATGGGTGCAGGAAGATCGAAAAAAGACAGTCGGGACAGTTTCCGGAATGAAATGGGTGTACTGCCTCATGTGCCAGTTATGGCCAATGAGGTAGTTGATTTTTTTGCGGATGGCCCGAATGAAGGGCTTTTTGTAGATGGAACTGCTGGGGCAGGGGGGCATCTGGCAATGCTTTCAAGAGCAATACCGGGAATGAGTTTTCTGGCTATTGATCGCGATCCTGCGGCCGTATCGATCCTCAGAAGCAGGTTCGGCGATAATCCTGAAGTTACCGTACGGCGCGGGAGTTATACGGAGATACCCGATATCATGAACGAAATGGGATTACCGAAGGCGTCAGCTGCTCTTTTTGATCTGGGTCTTTCATCAATACAGCTTGATGAACCATCGAGGGGATTCTCATACAGGTTCGAAGGTCCCCTTGATATGAGATTCGATGATTCTTCGGGCAAAACCGCGGCAGAACTGCTTAACAGAATGTCCGAAAAAGATATAGCCGATATCATCTACAGATACGGTGAAGAGGGGAGAAGTAGAAGGATAGCAAAAGCGATTGTAACAAACAGGCCTGTAAGAACAACCCTTGAGCTTGCTGCGATAATAAATGGCTCTGTAAAAGGCAGTTCCTATAAAGTGCTTTCAAGGGTATTCCAGGCTCTTAGAATTGCCGTTAACGAAGAGCTTGATCAACTGAACACGCTTATAGATACCCTTGATAGCTGGACCGACACAGGTGCCAGAATTGCATTTATCACGTTTCATTCTATCGAGGACAGAAGGATCAAATTGCTTTTCAGGGATGATCCTTTATACAAGCAGCATTCACCCAAATGGATTATTCCAGGTGAGGACGAGGTAAAGGAAAACAGCAGAGCCAGATCAGCAAGGTTACGTATGGGGATAAGGATATGAAATCAGGAGTACGCAGGATTCTTCTGGTTATCGCAGGGGGATTCTTACTTCTTATCGTGCTTGAAGCTGGTATTTACAACTGGAGACTGCTGCTCTCCATGAGATATAAGAATCTTGCTGAACTGGACCGTCAGCTCAGCTGGAAACGGGACGAATTACTGGTTGAAAGGGCAGCTCTCCTTAATCCTGAACGACTTCAGAAAGTAGGTACAGAATTGGGACTGGCACCCGTACCTCTTCAGAATTTCTCGGTTGTCAGACTGGATTCTGATGTATCCGGGGGTGAGCAGCATGTCTGTATGGAACAGTGAAATTTCCCCCGAAAGGCGCTCCGCGAGACTGAAGATGCTTATGGTTTCAACTCTGATTGGTTTTCTTATTATTGTCGGGAGGCTTGTCAATATTCAGATCGTACACCATCAGCACTATTCCGATGTAGCATGCAATCAGCATACGACACTTATTGATGTGGAAGCACGAAGGGGAAGAATACTGGACAGAAACGGTTACCTTCTGGCCGGTAACAGAGCCGTTGCCACTTTTCAGATCTACTGGCCCGAAGTTCCTTCAGAAGGAATCGTTCTTATCGATAGTCTTGTACGGAAGCTGGGTGAGTATTCGTTGGTGGACTTCCCCGCTGAAAGACGTTCCGGCAATCAGATTTTAGCAATCGATGTTCCTTATCAGGACGCGATTGTCCTGATGAATTCGGGTTTGCCTCCGGGTGTAAGCGTTAATGTTAATCAGGAGCGCACTTATCCTATGGGTGATATTGGAGCCGGAATAGTTGGAAGGTTTACAGCTGAGAATTCAGAAGGAATAGAAGCATGGTTCAACTCAGACCTGCAGGGAATTGACGGCAGGCTGTTTATAGAGAAAAGTGCCACAGGCAGATACAACCTTACTGATCCCGATGCAGACAATACTCCAGCAGTTGATGGACAGGACATCATGCTCACTATAGATGCAAGATTCCAGTGTATTATTATGGAGGAACTTGAAATAGCCACTGACCGGTTCAACTGCGATTGGGCCGCTGCGGTGCTGGTTGATCCGGCAAGCGGGGAGGTTCTTGCAGCCGGCAGTGTGCCGGTAAGGGCTGAAAACGGGTCTCTGGCTATGAACCACTGCTTTCAGGGCTACCATGAACCGGGTTCAACATTCAAAATTGTAGCATATGCAGCCTGCATTGAAGAGGGTCTGATAAACGAAGATGACATGTTCAATTGCAGCGACGGGTTTATAAGTGTTGCAGATCACAATATCTCCGATGCGCACGAAATGGGGATTCTTACCCGCGATGAAATATTAATTAATTCCAGCAATGTGGGTACGGTAATGCTCTCCCGATTTCTTTCAGACACGACTCTCTGTCAGTACTGCAGCCGATTCGGATTCGGTCTGCAGACGATGATCGAATATCCTGATGAGTCGAGGGGAATATTGCCCTATCCCGGGTCTCCTGGATGGTCCGGAGTGTCTTCCGCTCAGATTGCCATAGGGCAGGAGGTAACGGTTACTCCTATTCAGCTTGCATTGGCATACAGTGTGATTGCCAACGGGGGAACCCTTTACTATCCGAGGCTTCTGGAAGCCAGCCTGGATGGAGATCAATGGATGAGCGAGGAATCAATCGTACGATCCCATCCCCTCTCACATGAAACCGCGGAGACTGTACGACGAACGCTGAGGGCTGTTGTTGAGGAAGGAACCGGTGCCAGTGCCGCTGTTGACGGAGTTGCCGTGGGCGGAAAGACAGGTACGGCGGAAAGGCTGAGCGGAGATAGTGATTACCTGAGCGCATTTGTGGGAATGGTTCCCGCTGATAATCCGAGTTTTGTCCTCGCTGTGATAATAGACGGCCCCGATTACGAATACAGATGGGGGAGCGCTTCGGCGGCTCCCGTGTTTTCTGACATTACATCAAGAATTCTTGCAGTTGAACCTGAACTTGCTCTGGGTCATAGAGTTGGGAACAGAAACCTTATGGCAGGGGTAATAGAATGATCCTGTCAGATCTTCTTCGGAAAACCGGAATCCGGATTCCCGGAAAGCTTGCGCCTGTTGAGATAACTTCAATTGAGGAAGACTCAAGAAAAGTTGTCCCGGGATCCCTGTTTGTGGCGATAAGGGGTTTCAAGACCGACGGACATCTTTACATAAAGCAGGCTATCAGCAACGGTGCGGCAGCTGTTCTTACCGAACGGCAGGTTTTTAAAGAACCCCGTATATGCGTTAATCCAGATCATGATAATAGAAGAATTCTGTCCTTGATATCCGCCAGATTCTTCGGTAATCCATGGGATGAACTTGTTACCGTAGGCATAACTGGCACAAATGGAAAAACATCGACTGCCAGAATGCTTCATTGGATTCTTCAGAAGCATGACATGCAGTGCGGGATAATGGGAACAATCGGTCACCTCATTGGCGGGGAGAGCGTAAGGGCAACAGTTACTACACCCGGCTCCCTGGATACTGCTAGAATGATGAGAGAAATGGTTCAGAAGAATGACAGGTGCTGCGTTATGGAAGTGTCGAGTCATGCTCTTTCCCTCAGCAGGGTGGACGATGTGGAATTTGACCTGGCTCTGTTCACGAATATTACACAGGATCATCTGGATTATCATCGAAACATGGAGGAGTATCTCAACTGCAAGAAGCATCTGTTTGACCTTATCAAGAAGGATGGCAGAGCGATCATAGGTACATACTCAGCCGGATATCCCGAGATAGAGAATGCGGTAACATTCGGAATCAGGGAAAGAGATACATACCGTATCGGTGAGATGTCCGGTGGACTTGGTGGAATCTCATTCCTGTTTCATACGGATAATGCTTCAATCCCGGTTGAGATGTCTATTCCCGGCAAGTTCAATATTTACAATGCTGCAGGCGCTCTGTCAGCAGCTGTTGAGCTTGGTATCGATCCAGTATCAGCGTCTGAATCCCTCGGTGATTTCTCAGGTGTACCGGGAAGGTTTCAGTCGGTGAATCTGGGGCAGGATTTCCTGGTTGCGGTTGATTATGCCCATACTCCCGATGCTTTAAAAAGAATATTGACTCAAGCTTCGGAACTAACTGAAAACAGAGTTATCGCAGTCTTTGGCGCAGGTGGTGACAGGGATTCATCCAAGCGGCCTGTCATGGGGCACATAGCGGAAAGCATTGCGGATATTGTAGTGATTACAAGCGATAATCCCAGAACTGAACCGCCCGGTGTCATTATCAATGAAATAATCGCAGGACTCGATTCCGGGTTATCCGATAATGTAATTGTGGAACCTGACAGACGGACCGCCATCAGATCAGCCATCGGTATCGCTGAATCCGGAGATGTAGTAATAGTAGCCGGCAAGGGACATGAAAACTATCAGATCCTTGGGAAGAAACGGATTCATTTCGATGATCGAGAAGAGGCCGCCGCAGCATTGAGAGAGGTGCTGTGATGATGCATCTGGGGGAAATCGCACATGCTATGGGCGGCTTGGTAACTTCGGAGAGCGCTGACAGAAAAGTTGGTCCCGCAGTAATTGATTCAAGGAATTCTTGCCGGGACTGTCTGTTTTTCGCTCTGAGTGGAAGCAGCACGGATGGTCATATGTTCGTTGATGCTGTTCTTGAAAACAACGGTGTTGCTGTAGTGTCTCGTGGCCACCTGCGTGAGAATATTGTACTCGTTGATAACGTTGAGAAGGCACTTCTTGATGCCGCAGAATGGAGAAGAAGCGGTATAGGGTCCAGAATTGTCGCTATTACAGGTTCAAGCGGGAAAACAACCACCAGGCTGTTTCTTACTGCCGCACTTGAATGCAAGTTCAGCGTATACAGTACCAGTGGCAACCTGAACAATCATCTTGGAATGCCGCTTACAATCCTCAACGCTCCGGAAAAAGATCCGGATATTATCGTCCTTGAACTGGGCATGAACCATGCCGGTGAACTGCTGCTTCTAGGCAGAATCGCTTCTCCGACTGATTGTCTTATTACGAATATAGGACATGCTCATATGGAATATTTCAATACTATTGATGACATAGCAAGAGCTAAGGCTGAACTGATACAGACAATTGCTCCCGGTGGAACCTGCGTCATACCTGTAGATGAAGAAATCCTTAAAAGGACTGCTCACGATTGCTCGTTGAATATCAGGTATTTTGGGGACGGTGGAGATGCATGGTTCGAACGGGAAGAAGGTAAATGCATTGTTTACCCATGGAAAGAGGAGCTGAAACTACAATTCCGGGGCGATCACAATATAATGAACGCGGTTTCCGCGGTGCTGATGGCAGACGTATTTGATGTTCAGCCGGACAGAGCCACAGATGCGATTGCGAAAGTCGTTCCCGCAAAGGGCAGGGGCAGAATCGTCAGAGTGGGAGGATTGACCATCCTTGATGAGAGCTACAACGCAAACCCTGATTCAACAAGGGCGTGCCTTGATGTGCTTGAAGGGATAGAAGGGAACAGGGGGGCGGTTCTTGGCGATATGCTGGAACTTGGAGAAGACGCTCCCGGATTTCACGTTGATATACTGAGGAAAGCGGACAGTATTGGGCTGGATTTCATTATTCTGACAGGTGAAGTGTACAATTCCGTAAGAAGCACTGCTGTAAAAACGAGAATAATCACGGCTGATGACTGGATGGAAGCACTGAGGATGCTGAGAAGTACTGTTCCTCCCGAATGCACGGTGCTTGTAAAGGGTTCAAATTCGCTGAAACTCAGTGAACTGGTTCGTTCTATGAAGGAGGGTGTTTGATGCTTTACTGGATCTTGTACCCGCTGAGGGAATCCGTTTCCATTTTCAACCTGTTCGGTTATATCACTTTTCGTGCCGCAGGAGCTACTTTTACCGCTTTAGTTATCATGTTCGCTGCAGGACCCTTCGTAATCAGGTTTCTAAAGAAGCACCAGATTGGACAGACAGTACGGGATGATGGGCCTCAGAGTCATCTGAAAAAAGAAGGTACCCCAACAATGGGAGGTCTTCTCATTCTTCTATCGGTTCTGATACCGGTTCTGCTGTGGGGAAGGCTTGATAACCGATACTTGATTGTTGTGCTTATTTCAACGATATGGATGGGATTGATAGGGCTGCTTGATGACTACTTGAAAGTCGTAAGACACTGCTCCAAAGGGCTTATAGGAAGATACAAGCTCGCAGGGCAGTTCGTTCTGGGTATCGCTCTTGGTGCGTGGCTCTGTTTCAGCCCTGTTGTACCGGGAGGGAATGCCTCGGATCCGTCACTGATACCGTCTGTGCGAACCATTGATCTGGAATCCGCAGAGGGTATCGACATCTTATCTACGGAGACAACCGTTCCGTTCTTCAAGGATATCCGTATAGATCTGGGCTTCTTCTATATACTATTTGTGGCTCTTGTGCTTGCAGGAAGTTCAAATGCGGTTAACCTTACCGATGGCCTGGACGGGCTCGCGACAGGGGTAAGCCTTATTTCGATAATAACATTTGGTGTTATGGCATACCTCCTCGGGCATGTTAATTTTGCTGATTACCTGCAATTCTCATATCTGCCCGGAGTGGGGGAAGTGTCAGTTTTTGCAGGTGCTATGGCTGGCGCATGCCTGGGTTTCCTCTGGTTCAATGCGCCTCCGGCATCGGTTTTTATGGGAGATACCGGATCTCTGGCCCTGGGCGGCGCAATCGGTTCTATGGCAATAGTAACGAAGAATGAACTTCTTCTATTCCTTGTGGGAGGGGTTTTCGTAATGGAGGTTTTCAGCGTGATTTTACAGGTCAGCTGGTTCAAGAAAACCGGAAAACGGGTTTTTCGTATGGCGCCAATTCATCACCATTTTGAGCTTATCGGGTGGATGGAAAGCAAAGTAGTTGTCCGATTCTGGATAATAGCAGCGATTCTGGGACTCCTGGGATTGATCACATTGAAGATCAGGTGAGATATGGGATACTGGACTGACGGACAAAAAAATGTCGGAGTATTCGGGCTTGGAAGGAGCGGAAGGGCCGCAGCCGCGCTTCTCAACCTCAGAGGTTTCTCGGTAACAGGTCTTGACAGCAGTAACGATGTCGCTGTCTGCCGGGACTGCGTCCGGCTGGTAACCGGGGATGATATGATAGACTGTCTGAATAGTCTTGATGGTATTGTAATAAGTCCTGGAATTGATCCTGTGTCACCTCTGCCCGCAGTTGCCAGGGAACTGGGTCTTCCAGTCATAGGAGAGATCGAGCTTGCCTTCCGAAATACCGATATCCCGGTGCTTGCAATTACAGGATCCAATGGAAAAACCACTACTGCGGAATGGCTGGGATATACTCTCAAAAAAGCTGGCCTGAACGCTTGTGTTGCAGGTAATACCGGTTATCCATTCAGCACAGCAGTTATCGAAAATCCTGGTGCGGATTTCTTTGTACTTGAAGTAAGCAGCTATCAACTGCAGACTATTAAGGCTTTCCGTCCCAGCGCCGCGGCAATTCTCAACATCACACCGGATCACCTCAAGCGTCATGGAGATATAAAGGGCTATATCAACGCAAAAGCCAGAATATTCATGAATCAGCATAACAGCGACCTGCTTGTACTCAATCGGGACGATCCCGGATCGGTTCCTCTTGCCCGTAGAACAGCCGGCCTTGAATGGTACTTCGGGATTGGAGAGAACCTTGAAGCAGGAGCCTTTGTCCAGGGGGATTCAATCTACTACGCAGATTCCAGAACAAAAAAATTCGTGATTGATAAACGGGACATATCTCTTTCCGGTCTCCACAACTTGTCAAATGCCCTCGCAGTCGTATGTCTTGCCGGTAAGGCCGGCCTGGAGCCGCAGCAGATGGTTGAAGGGCTTTCATCCTTCCCGGGTGTTCCCCACAGAATTGAATGGATAGGAAAGCACCACGGTGTTTCATTCGTAAACGATTCCAAATCTACTAATCCTGATTCTCTTAACGCGGCGCTGAAGAGTTTTTCGGAACCTGTCATACTGATTGCCGGTGGACTGGCAAAGGAAGCTGATTACAAACAGCTCAAAAGCCTGATAGCCGATCGAGTAAAGGCGCTCATACTGATTGGAGATTCTTCAGCCATGCTGGAAAATTGCTGGTCCGGTTCTACGCCAATTTTCCTGGAAGATGTAATGGAAAACGCTATAAAGCAGGCATTGAATCAGTCACAGGATGGTGATATTGTGCTCCTGAGCCCTGGATGCGCAAGTTTTGACCAGTACAGCAGTTTTGAAGAACGCGGAGAGCATTTCCGGAAGATTGTGGGGGATTTGACTTGAAGAATCTCAAACCGTCCGGAGCTCGTAATACCATGCTTGTGTCAGCGATTCTATTGCTGATTCTGGGAACGTTGGCCGTGTTTACCGCCAGTTCGTTTAAATCACTGCTGCTAACGGATTCTGAATCAAGTACAGTGTTTCTACTGCCTCATGTTAAAAAGGTATTGATCGGAATTCTCGCAGGGCTGCTCGCTTGGAGCATGCCACCGACCACACTGAAGAAGGCAGCTCCGATATTGTACGTTCTATCCCTGGCTATGTTGGTTCTTCTAATGGTTCTCAGAGGATCTCACTGGGCACCGGTGATCAACGGATCATCGAGATGGCTGGTTCTATTCAGCGGGTTTCGGATAATGCCTTCAGAAATAGCCAGAATTGCATATATAATCCTTGCCGCCTCCCTCGTATCTGATGGCGTCATCCGCGCGAGGACAGGCGCCGGTATAGTCTGTCTCACAGTTCTTGCTCTGATTCCAGCGGCACTTGTGGCATTTCAGCCTGATTTCGCGGGTGGGATGTACATACTCTCTGTCATGGTCATTGTTCTTTTTCTTGCTGAATCCAGATTCAGGGACATGGTGGTTCTCTTCCTGGTTATGCTTGCCCTGGCTTCTATTGTCGTCTTTTCGTCCGAGTACAGAAGGGAAAGACTGGTCAGCTGGTTTTCTCCGGAGGATGCAGCGGAGGCTTCAACTTATCAGCCTGAACAGGCCTGCATCGCACTGGGCAGCGGCGGAATAATGGGAAGGGGAATTGGCAGGGGAAGGCAGCAGAGAGGTTTTCTGCCTGAGGCGTTCTCTGACTACATACTTGCAGTAATCGGTGAGGAATCGGGGTTTGCCGGTGTTCTACTGATACTGTCTTTATTGCTTCTACTGCTGATGTCGGGGTGGACTATTGCTGATAATGCTGATCACCTGTTCGGTTACCTGGTTTCTGGAGGTTTGATAGCTTCAATTGCCCTGGGGCTGTTCATTCATATCGCTGTTGTTACCAGGATGTTTCCATCTACAGGTATGCCGCTCCCACTTGTTTCATGGGGTGGTTCAAATCTCATGGTAACGATAGGAACTTTGGGAATAGTATCAAGGGTGGCAAGTGAGGGGATACGGGAATGAAGGTTGTAATAGCCGGAGGAGGTACCGGTGGGCATATAAGTCCTGCAATTGCCGTAGCAGAAGCCATCTGGGAGAAGAAACCAGATACTGTAATCGATTTTATTGCAACGCCCAGGCCCGTTGATCAAAGGATGTATAGCAAGATAGGAAGTACCGTGCATATACTCAACCCTCCACGGATTGATAGAGGTATTTCTGATATTGTATTGCTGCCATTCAGGGCAGTCAGGGAGTTCATAAGGGCAAGAAAACTGCTTCAAGAACTGGATGCTTCCGTACTCTTCGCGACCGGAGGCTACCCCTGCTTTTTCCCTGTGGCCGCAGCACGCAGCCTGGGCATTCCCTCAATAATACATGAATCGAACAGCATACCCGGAAGGGCGAACAGGCTGGCCTCCCGTTTTGCGGATAAAGTGCTGACAGGCTTCTACTCATCAGCCTCCGGTTTCAGAAAAACAACTGTTTACACCGGTAATCCTGTAAGGCTTTCCCTTCGGAGATACGATAGAGAATTCGCAAGGGAAAAATTGAATATTCCCGATGGTGTTCCAGTAGTGCTTTTTCTTGGTGGCAGCCAGGGTGCCAGAGCGATTAATGATATAGCTTTGAAAGTTCCTGAGGGAATTCAGGTACTGCTTCAGTGCGGCAGCAGGGATAAAGAGAGAACTAAGAGTGAATCACCCTGCCTTCAGAGGATTCAGGTTATTGATTTCACGGATGATCCGGCATTGCTCTACTCCGCAGCTGATATTGCAGTGGCACGTTCAGGCGCAATGACAGTCGCTGAACTGACATGGTTCAGAATTCCAGCGGTCTACATACCCTATCCATTTGCCGCAGACAACCATCAAGAATGGAATGCCAGAGAAATAGCTGACAAGCATGGAGCTCTTTTAGTTTTACAGGACAGCGCAGACGCGGATGTTCTGTGGGAAATAGTAGATCATCTGCTTGAAGATACCGATGAAATTAGAAGAATGAAAAATTGCCTGGAGGAAACAATGCATGATAACCCGGCAGGAATAATCGCGGAGATCGTTATGAATACCGCGCTGAAGGGTTCGTAAATGAATACCAGAGTGCATCTCATAGGAATCTGTGGGAGCGGAATGAGTTCCCTTGCTCTTTGGTACCAGAACCGCGGTTTTGAGGTTAGTGGCTGTGACAGAAGTCCCGGCGAAAATCTTGCCGAATTGAAAAATGCGGGAATCGCTGTTTCGGATGAACATAATCCTTCTCATGTTGAAGAAATCGACCTTGTTGTCTTCAGCGCCGCGATACCCTCGGATCACCCGGAGATCATGAGGGCCAGGGCAAAAGGAATAGAAGTCCTGCGAAGAAGCGAAGCTCTTGCCGAACTGGCGAACGCTTCAGAATTACTGGCGGTAGCCGGTGCTCACGGAAAGACGACAACAACAGCTATGACAGGCTGGATACTTCAGGAAACTGGTTACAATCCGACAGTTATGGTCGGTGGTGAAGTTAAAGCGTGGGGCGGGAATTTCAGGTCAGGATCCATGCGTACGGTAGTTGAAGCAGACGAATATGACAGAACATTTCTCAGATTAAGACCCGAATCTGCCGCCGTTACCTCTTTCGCCATTGAACACCTGGAATGTTATGGAACTCCGGAAGCACTGTCAGTCGCATTCGGGGTATTTCTGGAAATGACCAGACCCGGAGGATCGGTAATTGTACCTTTAATAAACAGAGATCTGGCGAGATGGGCCGAAAGGATAGATAGAAAGGTAATCACAACCGGGCCGGATGGTTCGGTATTCTGCAGATTCATTGAAGCTGATCCATGGCAGCAGAAATATCTGATAGATGGAATTGAAGCGAAATTACCTCTTCCTGGTGATCATAACCTGAGAAATGCAGAAACGGCCATAGCTCTTTCATCAACTGTCGGAGTGAAAACGGAAGAATCCGTTAGAGCTCTTGAATCCTTTCCCGGTGTATCAAGACGTCTTGAAAAAATCGGGGTTTATGGTTCCGCTGTTGTTCTTTCCGATTATGCGCATCATCCCGATGAGATTGATGCTGCCCTCCAGGGAGTATCTCAGCTTTCAGATGGAAAGATCGGTGTTGTATTTCAGCCGCATCTCTACTCAAGAACCGCATCACAGTCTGAGGAAATGGGCAGGGCACTCAGCAGAGCCGACTGGGCGCTGGTATTGCCTATTTATCCGTCGAGGGAGCTGCCTATACCGGGCGTCAGTAGCCGGTTAGTTGTTGACGCGTCAATAAGATCAGGTTGCGATTGCAGGTTGTGCGCTTTTGACGAATTGCGTGAAGTCCTGAAGGAGAAAATGGCTGAAATTATAGTATTTATGGGCGCCGGCAGTGTTGACTGCTATGCAAGAGAACTTGTGGAGGAGATCGAATGAAGGATCGACGCAGGACGGCATTCTGGCTGCTGCTAATATCGGGGATCTCAGCTTTTGCACTTGCCATGGGCTACAGATGGTTCGAAAGAGGGGGAGTATTCGACCTTGATAATATCAGGATAAGGGGAATACGACATGCGGATTCTGCCGCAGTTTGTGAGGTCGTTGAATCTCTGTTCGGTACATCGATCTGGCAACTTGATCCATCCGAGATTCAAACGATGCTGTCTGTTGTGCCAGGTATAGATTCAGTGAATGTAAGCCGGGCGCCATTGAGCGGCCTGATACTTGATATCAAAATATCGGAACCTGTTTTCGCCGTAAGCGATTCGTCGGGAATCATGGCTGTTTCTTCCATGGGTGAAGTTCTTCCACCACGCTTTCTTACCGACAGTATACCTGTAATTCAATCCAGGGAGAGGATAGGGGCTGCAGTTTCAAGGAATCTGGCGGCATGGTTCAGAGCTGGTGAGATTCAATATGACAGTCTACATTTCAGATATACGGACAGAGGATTCTCTGTATTCGTGAATAACGGATATGAAGTTCTTCTTGGAGCTGATCAACTTTCTGATAGATGGGATTGTTACCGACAGCTTGCATCTTCAGTATCCGGTTTCGACAATTTGCAGCAGGTTGATATGAGATACTCCAATCAGGCAATTCTGAGAGAATCAACGGAGAGTACACCATCTCAGGGGTACGAAATATGAACACCGATATTTATGCAGGAATTGATATAGGTAGCGAGAACGTTATCTGTGTTGTGGCAGAAGCTGATGAACAGGGAGCTTTGCATATAACCGGAGCAGGCCAGGCTCCCACTTCGGGAAGTGTAATCGAGGGCGTGATCGTAGACCTTGAAGGTGCTACTGAAGCAGCGTCGCAAGCTATCGAAGAAGCAGAATCGATAGCATCATGGAAAGTAATCGACACCGCAGTGTCAATAAGCGGATCACATGTGCGGGGCTTTCCCGGCAGGGGAACGGTGAATATTGAGCAAGAGGATGAATTCGTATCAGGGAAAGTAACCTGGATAGATATTGAGGATGCGATGGAAACCGCGCAACTGATAAAATTGCCAAGAGAATCCATGGTCCTAAGAACCGAGAAATGCGGATATACAATAGACGGTTCAAGCAGGCTCCTGAGGCCTCCTGTAGGACTCCGAGCCGAAAGGCTTACAGCAGATATTTATATGGTTACAGCTGATAGAACCGCTGTTCTGAATCTTGAGCAGGTTATCCTGGACGCCGGTAAGAATGTCTCGGTTATTTATCCGGCTGCTTCCGCATCTGCCAGATCTGTCCTTACCCCTGACGAAATGGAAATGGGCGTAGTTCTCGCAGATATTGGAGCTGACACTACTGATTTAGCTGTTTTCCATTCCGGTGTTCTGGCTCATCTCGCGGTAATACCAGGTGGAGGAGAATCGATTACAAGGGCTCTGCAGCAGATTCGTATTCCCAGACATGAAGCTGAAAGGCTGAAGAGGGAGTTCATCGATCTTGCCGGACGGTTGAAAACGAGTGACAGAGAAATATCGGTGAACTCATTCGGTGGAAGGAGTACTATTCCAATTACGGATGAAACCGTGAACGAAATTGCATATAGAAGTGCTGGCAATCTCATAGGAGACATTCTCTGTGAACTTAAGCAGGTGGGTATTCAGGAATCGGATCTTCCTGCGGGGATCGTTCTCTCCGGTGGAACTTCCCACCTGAGAGGCTTTACCAGTGTGGCTTCCAGGATAATTGGAATCCCTGTTGAAGTGGGAAAGCCGGGCGGGATAGACATGTCGTCTTCATTGATAGAAAGCGCCGAATTCGCTAACGCTGTGGGACTTGTCCTGCTTTCACATGAAGAGGAAAATGAGTTCGAGAGAAGAAAGAAATCAAATCCATTAGGTAAAGTGACATCACAAATAAAAGGAATGATAAGGAAACTCAGATAGTGAACAGAGGAGGGAAAATGATACCGCAGGAGGAAGGACCCAGGCTGCAGATAGTTGATGTGACCGAGGAATTTCACGGTAAGCCTAAAATAGTAGTTGCTGGTCTTGGCGGATGCGGATGCAACGCAATTGACAGGATGCTGAGCGCTGACATAGTGGGCGTTGAGTATCTTGCGATGAATACTGATCTTCAAGCTCTTCAAAGCTGCGAACCTGATCTGAAGGTGCAGCTCGGTCCGAAGCTTACCGGAGGATTGGGAGCTGGCGGAAATGTTGAAACCGGGGAGAGTTCCGCTGAGGAGAGCAGGGATGAAATTATCGAAAGCCTTCAGGGTTGCAGTATGGTTTTCATAACGGCTGGTATGGGTGGTGGAACAGGTACCGGAGCAGCTCCCGTTGTGGCACGAATAGCACGGGATCTAAATGCGATCACAGTAGGTGTGGTTACAAGGCCGTTTGAGATTGAGGGCTCCGTTAAGAAAAACAGGGCTGAGCAGGGGATATCCGCGCTCAGAAAAGAGGTGGATACACTGATTGTGATTCCTAACGACAGTCTGCGACGTGAAGCGGGAGATGAAGAAACTCTTTGTAATGCACTGGAGAGAGGTAACAGGACTCTGAAGGATGCTGTGGAAGGTATCGCGAATATAATCTCCTCTCCCGGACTTATGAATCTTGATTTCCAGGATATCAAGAAAGTCATCACCACTGGTGGAGGAGCTATGATGGGCACCGGTTGCTGTAATGGTGAACACCGCGCATCCGAAGCCGCAAGCAGAGCCATATCAGACCCTCTTCTTGAGAATGTATCAATAGAGGGAGCGCAGTCCCTTCTGGTTAGCATCCAGGCTTCTTCATCCATGAAATTTGCTGAATTCCATGAAGCAGTGGAAATTGTGACAAAGGCTGTGGGATCCCAGGCTGATGTGTCTCTAGGAACAAGCATAGTTGAAAGCATGGATGATAAGCTGAAGGTTACGGTAATTGCCACTGGTTTTGGTGAGGTTGAATATCCCGAGATTGATTCTATGGATATTAGACTGCCAGAAGGTTTGAAGTCGAAGAGTTCCGAAAGGGATATGGACAGGGAAAAACTGCCATTCATTCTTGGAGCAGCAAGGTCAAGCGGAAAGGAAGAAAAGAGAAAGCAGCCACCATTCTTCAGAAGATAGTATAGCTAGTTGTATAACATGCATGTAGAGGTCTCATCTAGCAATATGTATTTCATTATCATATATTACTCCCATCTATGAATGGAGGGTAATATCTATGAGCAGAAAACCTGCAGCCGAATACTATGATGAACGTCGACGCAGGCTAGTTGATAATGAAACCAGTACCCATGCCATTTCTCGGCAGGGTATTTTCGAAATAATCTTAGCTTCGCCTAAAGAATACAGCACCGCGATGTCTTCTATCAGATACCAGAGTATTTTCAAACAGCTCTCCTCCTGGCCGGAAACCTGCTGTGAAAGAGCATTCTATCCTGATAAGGATGAATTACACTGGAGAAGCAGATACGGATATTCAACGGAAACACTTGAAACTGGTAAACCTATCAGTCAGTGTGATCTCCTTGTTTTCACAACTTCTGGCGAGGATGATTATCTAAAAGTTCTTGAGATGATGAAACTATCTGATATAAAACTCAGAGCTGAGTATAGAACCAACAAATGGCCGCTGGTTATCGCTGAGGGGATACCAGTCACAGCTAATCCACTGCCTCTTTCACTTTTCATGGATGCCTTTGTAATTGGCGAGACAGAACCTTCAATAGGACCTGTTCTTGATACTATTAAAAGCCTTGGTGCTCAGGGTGCATCAAAGAAAAAACTCCTTCGCAGGCTTGCTGCTCTTCCCGGTATGTACATCCCTTCCGTGCATGACATCCCAGGTACTGTCAGCTCTATTATGCGTCAGTGGGCAGGTTCTGATGGCATGGGAATGACCTCTTTCATACATTCCCCGGATTGTATTGACAGTGATACAACAATACTCGAGATATCTCGGGGATGTCCTTTCAACTGCAAGTTTTGTCAGGCAGGATATGTAAGCCTTCCTTATAGAGAATGCAAACTTGAAGAGCTGGAAGGAATTATCAGCAATTTGCCAGATATCAAAAAGCTGGCACTGCTTGGCAGTTCACCAAGATCTCATCCCGATCTCCGCAAGATCATCAAAGCGGCGAAGAAACGAAGTCTAAAGGTTATGCTCTGCTCACATAAGTATGAAGACCAGATCCATTCGAATGAGCTGCCTCAAGATTTTAACGAGAAATCTGTGGTTCTTTCCCCTGAAACAGGAACGGATTCACTAAGGAGAGTAATAGGGAAGAAGCTTACGAACGAACAGCTTTTTAAATCCGTTGAAAAACATACAGATGATACAATAAGTAATATCAAGATTTATTTCATGATAGGATTACCTTTCGAAACTGAAGCGGACAGGGAATCAATAATTGACTTTGTAAAAGAGGTTCGTGATAGAGTTTCGCTACCTATACATATCAGTATAGATCCCTTTATACCGAAACCATGGACTGCTTTCCAATGGTCTGCGATGGCCAGTCCCACTGATCTTAGGGAGTGGATAGACTGGTTCGAAACCGAGTTTAGAAAGATCGATAAGGTTTCTGTGACATTCGGAGATCCACGAATGGCGCATATTAAAGCTCTTCTTGCAAGGGGAGACCATAGAACGAGCGCAGTTCTTGAGGAAAAACTTGCAGGCGTAGGCTGGAATACCGCTTTTAAAAAGGCAGACGTAAACATAAGATGGGTTTTAGAAGAAATTGATACTGAAATCTCATTCGAATGGAGTTTCCTTAACATGGGCTTCGGGCATACAAGGCTTGCCCGTGAATACCACGCATCCTTTTCTCTCAATCAGAATAGATTGAAGAATCTTGAAAAGGAATCAGAAGAGGAAGCTCTGACTAGTAACTGATAATAATTTCAATAAGAAAACGGGAATGAAATACATTCCCGCTTTTCTGAATATGAAGCTCTTAACTAGACTTTCTGGACCTTACCGGATCTTATGCAGCTTGTACAGACTTTAACTATTTTTGGTTTGCCGTTAACAAGGATTCTTGCTTTCTGAAGGTTCGGTTTCCAAACGTGCTTTGTATGTCTGGCCGAATGGCTGACTCGATTTCCAACTGAAGGTCCTTTACCACAAATATCACATTTCCAGGACATTTTAACTCCTAATTGTATTTACTGATTCAAATGAGAATCAATTAAATAACTCAATCACGTGTATTTGGCAAGTACCGGGGGTTGACAGGTTAAATATGTTACCCATAATTGAATTGTGTTATTCAGACTACGGGGGCGACAGGTATCGACGGGTTCAGAAGTGGTCTGACGGTTGCATGTCGAGGTATCCGCTGCCTCGTTAAACTTGCGGATAGAAATAACTGCCGCATAATTACGGCACGCTATTCCGTAAACAGGAATAGCCGTCCCCCCCGGAATAGCTTTCCTACCGGGGGATGGGCGGAAGAAGGAAAGCTGGCTGTGAAGCCCCGCTTCCAGACGTAAGCAGCAAGATTAAATGGGAGCTAGTCCTGAAAAGGCCGACCGGAGCCGAAGCAGGATGACATTAATCCGGACTAAACATGTAGAGCCGACAGGTCCCTGTCCTCGGACGCGGGTTCGAATCCCGCCGCCTCCACCAACACTAAGGTCGGACTTACGTATCTTACTTATATACCACAGTTTATATGCATTAGTGAAATAAAATATTTAATTCACTTGCAATGTATTCAGAAAATGTGTAAACTTTAACTATGAAAACTACATTCAGGATTGATGAACCGGGATCATTCCATCATGTGATATCGAGAGCTGTTGATGGCAGGGATATATTTTCCTTACCGGAAAACCAGAAAGATTTCATTTGCAGGTTAGAAAAACTAGTTGAAAAAGAACATCTGAAAATCCATGCCTGGGTACTTATGAGTAATCACTTTCATCTCTTGGCAGAACCACGTAAAAGCAGTCTCTCAAAGTGTATGCAGATATTGCTAACCGGATTCGCAATGTATTACAATAAAAGATCAGAGAGACAGGGACATGTCTTTCAAAGCAGATTCAAATCTATACTTGTTGAAAAAGAGGCATACCTTCTGGAACTGGTGAGGTATATACATCTAAATCCATTGAGAGCAGGTATTATTAAGAAATTAGTTAATTTGGATGAGTACATTTCCAGTGGGCATGTACATATATCAGGTGTATGCAACTACCCATGGCAGGATACAGAACTACTTGAATCGGAGTTTTCAGGTGGAAATCAATCATGGATAGCAAACTATATGAATTTCCTTTCTGATGGATCTCATTGTAACAAATCAGCCCTAAGTAATGGCACATACGTTATGAAGTTGGGAATGATAGGATTACTATCCCACCACGCTCAGCAAGAATCGCTGGTTCAAAAGAATATGCAAAAACGGTTTACAGAGCACTATATGGTGTAAGAAAGATGAAAATAAGAAATAGGAGTCATGAGCATAAGGAAATCGAGGAAGTTATCCTAACCGCCTCAGAGATATCTGGTGTTTCAATTGATACTCTTAGAAAGTCTGGCGGGACAAGAACTGCCACAAGAGTCAGACGCATACTCGCCAAAATACTAATTAACGTATATGGGCTTCAGCAGGCAGATGCTGCAAGATATTTAGGGATATCAGAACCATCTGTAAGTCGGTTTCTAAATGAACGATTAGACCCATCATCCATTATTCTGATGAAAAGTATTAAACGGTCAAAATAAGTAAGATAAGTAAGTCCGACCTTGGAAGCGGTATCGCTTTACAAGGCCGGGGTTATTTCGAATTTCGTGTTACCTTATTACAAGTTTACTATTTCCAGCTCATTTCAGCCATCTGTTTGTAGACATTCCATCTGCGGCTAACCTCTGTCTGTGCTTTCTTCAGAAGCATTGCAGCATGTTCAGGCTTTGTTTTCGTCAGGCTCTTGAAACGGGCTTCATTATACGCGAAATCCTTGAAAGTGATCGACGGATCTTTACTATCAAGCGTCAAAGGTTTTCCATCGATATCAATTTTCCTGGGATCAAACCTGAGAAGAGGCCAGAAGCCGGAATCAACAGCGTTCTTCTGTTCATCAAGGCCGCAGGTCATGTCAATTCCATGCGCGATACAATGCGTATAAGCTATTATGATACTTGATCCCTTATAGCTTTCCGCTTCCGTAAAGGCTTTAACGGTCTGATTGTAGTTCGCTCCCAGTGCCACCTGGGCAACGTAGATATTACCATAGCCGATGCAGAGCATGGCCAGATCCTTCTTGGGCTGTGGTTTGCCTGAATCAGCGAATTTGGCGACTGCAGCCAGAGGTGTAGCCTTGGAGCACTGTCCTCCGGTATTCGAGTAAACGCCGGTATCCAGAACCAGGATGTTCATATCCCTGCCCTGAGCGAGAACATGATCAAGACCGCCGTAACCGATATCGTATGCCCAACCATCTCCTCCTATCGTCCAGACACTCCTGTGTACGAAGTAATCGACTACGCTTTCCAGCATCCTTGCATCTATTGAATCAATCTTCGATAGAGCTATCCGAAGCTCCGCAACCCTTTCCCTCTGATCAGAGATGTCCTTCTCTGTATTCTGCTCTGCATTCAGGATAGCGTCCGCAAGGTTTTCACCCACGTGTGAAGCCAGCTTTTTGAGGAGTTCTCTGGCTATCTGAGTATGCTTATCGGCTGTCAGCCTGAACCCGTAACCGAATTCCGCCGCATCCTCGAACAGGCTGTTGTTCCAGGCGGGACCTCTATTGTCATGGTTTTTGGAGTAAGGAGTGGTAGGCAGGTTTCCGCCGTAAATGGAGCTGCATCCTGTGGCGTTGGCGATTACTGCCCTGTCTCCATACATCTGGGTGAGGAGCTTCACATATGCGGTTTCGCCACATCCAGCGCAGGCGCCGGAGTATTCAAACAGTGGCTGAAGAAGCTGTGATTCCTTGACTATTGAAGGATTCAGTTCGTTGCGGTCGAAGTCTGGAAGATCCAGGAAGAATTTGTAGTTTTCCCGCTCCGGTATTCTAAGCGGTAGCTGATTCGCCATGTTGATGGCTTTCTCATCTGGATTCGTCTTACTCTTGGCGGGACATATATGAACGCATGTTCCGCATCCCGTGCAATCCTCAGGGGCTACCTGAATGGTGAATTTCATTCCTTCGAACTTACGGCCTTTTGCGTCGGTGGACTTGAAAGTCTCATGTGCATTCTCAAGAAGACTACTATCATAAATCTTCATTCTGATGGCAGCATGAGGGCAGACCAGGCTGCAGAATCCGCATTGAATGCACGTTTCAGAATCCCACACGGGGATTTCAAGGGCGACATTCCGTTTTTCCCATTGAGTTGTTCCCGTTGGCCAGCTTCCATCGGCGGGCATATCGGAAACGGGAACATCGTCACCGTCCATCCTGATAATCTTTGCGGTAACACGTTGTACGAACTCCGGAGCTTCTTCCGGTACGGTAGGAGGCATTACTATAGTGCTTGTGACCTTATCCGGATAGTTCACTTCGAAGAGATTGGCCAGTGTCTGATCAACGGCATTGTAGTTCTTCTGGACGATTTCATCGCCTTTTCTACCGTAAGTTTTCTTGATGGCATCCTTAATCTTCTGAATTGCTTCGTCTCTTGGAAGCACACCCGAAATCGCAAAGAAGCATGTCTGCATGATAGTGTTTATCCTTGCGCCCATGCCCGTATCCTTTGCGACATCGTAGGCGTTGATGACGTAGAATTTGATTTCCTTCTCGATCATGGCTTCCTGTACCGACCTTGGAAGCATGTTCCATGTCTCGTTTTTGCTGTATGGAGAATTCAGAAGGAAAGTAGCACCCTTTGCGGCGTATCCAAGTACATCGTACTTCTCAAGGAAAATGATCTGGTGGCAGCCTACAAAATTGGCCGCGGAAATAAGACAGGTTTGCCTGATTGGTTCGGGACCGAACCTGAGATGGCTGACAGTTCTGGAGCCTGCCTTCTTGGAGTCGTAGACAAAGTAGCCCTGCGCGTAGTTATCCGTTTCCTCTCCGATTATCTTGATGCTGTTCTTGTTGGCTCCCACTGTTCCATCCGAACCCAGACCGATGAACACTGCCTGGATTGTATTGGGAAGCTCAAGCTCGAATTCAGAATCAACATCAATCGATGTGTTTGTTACATCATCGTTGATACCGACTGTGAAATGATTCTTGGGCTGCGGCTTCCTGACCTCGTCAAGCACAGCTTTAACTCTGGATGGACTGTACTCCTTGCTGGACAATCCATATCGGCCTCCGATGACTCTGATATCGTTTCTGCCGTTCTCCGCCAGCGTGGTAACAACATCAAGATACAGAGGCTCTCCCGGGGCGCCGGATTCCTTGGTTCTGTCAAGAACTGCGATGTTCCTGACAGTATCAGGTATGGCGTTGAGAAGTGCTTCCTTATGAAATGGTCTGTACAGGCGAACCTTGATAAGTCCAACCTTTTCACCCCTGCTACACAGATATTCAACGGTTTCATGTGCTGTCTCGCAGCCTGAAGCCATCTGCATTACTACTGTATCCGCATCCGGTGCGCCCACATAATCGAAAAGATGATAGTGTCTTCCTGTAAGCTCAGCGTACCTGTCCATGTAATCCTGTACTATTCCCGGGGTAGCAAGGTAATATGGATTGACAGTTTCTCTGCCCTGGAAGTAAACGTCAGGGTTCTGGCTGGTACCCCTTAATACTGGATTGTTCGGATCGAGGCATCTGTTCCTCACCGCGATAACAAGTTCTTTATCGATCATGCTTTTAAGAACATCGTCCTGCACCATTTCTATCTTCTGGATCTCATGACTTGTTCTGAAGCCATCGAAGAAATGAATGAAGGGTATCCTTGATTTTAGTGTTGATGCATGAGCTATCACTGCCAGATCCATTGCTTCCTGAACTGAGGCGCTTGCGAGAAGGGCGAAACCCGTCTGCCTGACTCCCATGGTGTCACTGTGATCCCCGAATATTGACAATGCCTGGCATGCAAGACTTCTTGCAGAAACATGAAATACGGCAGGTGTAAGTTCAGCCGCTATCTTGTACATCGAAGGTATCATCAGTAGAAGGCCCTGCGACGCTGTAAAGGTTGTCGTGAGCGCGCCGGTCTGAAGTGCTCCGTGTACAGCCGCGGAAGCGCCACCTTCGCTCTGCATCTCCTGAACCAGTGGAATCGTTCCCAGGATATTCGTTTCCCCCTGGGATGACCACGCGTCTGCGTATTCACCCATGCCACTGGAGGGCGTGATCGGGTAGATAGCTATCACTTCACTCAGCTTGTGCCCCATACGGGCAGTCGCTTCGTTACCGTCAATAGTGATCATTTTCTTGCTCATTTTGCTCCGTCCTGTTCTATATAGATAAACAATGTTCCGATTATTATATCATCTTTCCTTTTGATCTTGGAAATGGAATTACATCACGTATGTTCTCCATCCCGGTGAGATACATCAGCAGCCTTTCAAACCCCAGTCCGAACCCTGCATGGGGCGCAGACCCCCATTTTCTTATATCGAAGTACCATGAGTAATCATCAAGGTCAATACCGCACTCCCTTGCTCTCGTGCTCAGCACATCCAGCCTTTCCTCTCTCTGGCTGCCACCGACAATTTCACCGACCTGTGGGAACAGAAGATCAGTACAAGCTACTGTTTTCCCATCATCGTTTAGCCGCATGTAGAAAGGTTTTATGATTGCCGGATAATCGGTTACAAAAACAGGGCATCCGAAGTACTCATCGGTAAGAAATCTTTCGTATTCAGTGGATATATCACATCCCCATTCGGGTACGACTTCGAAACTGCTGCTGTTCTTCTTAAGGAGTTCGAATGCATCGGTGTATGTAATCCGCGCGAAATCACTTTCAATAAGCATTCTATATCGTTCCTTGAGTTCCTTTTCGTAAAATTTACTGAAGAAGGAGATATCTTCGGAACACTTTGCGCGAAGATAACGGGCTGTATACTTGATGAAATCCTCTATCAGAAAAACATCATCGTCTAGGTCGAAGAATGCCATCTCCGGTTCGATCATCCAGAATTCCGCCGTATGAAACCGTGTATCGGATGGATCAGCCCTGAAAGTAGGGCCGAAAGTATATACTTTCCCCATTGCCAGGGCAAGAGGTTCGGCCTCAAGCTGTGCGCTTACAGTAAGAAAAGCCTGTCTCTTAAAATAATCCGTCGAATAATCAACATTACCGTTCTTCAGTGTAATGCTGTCAAGCGGCATAGAGGTAACCTGGAAGGCTTCTCCGGCCCCCTCGGCATCGCTTGTGGTTATAAGCGGCGCATGGATAAAGAAGAAACCGTTTTCATCGAAGAACCTGTGGATTGCGAGACTAAGGTGGTGGCTCATACGGAATACTGCGCCAAAGGTATTTGTTCTGGCCCTCAAGTGTGGCAATGATCTTAGGAATTCGATGGAATGCCTTTTCTTCTGAAGAGGATAATCGTCTCCTGCCGGGCCGACAATTTCCAGTTCATCCGCACTGATTTCCCGGGATTGTTCAGCACCCTGTGATTTGACGATTCTCCCTGTAACTCTTATGCAGGCTCCGGTGGCCAGCCCTGAGATGTCGTTGAATTGCTCACGGTCGAATACGACCTGCAGGGGGGAAGTAACTGAACCGTCTGTTATGGATGCGAATGCAACGTTCTTAGCTGATCTTGCAGTTCGGACCCAGCCGTATACGGTTACTTTTTCCTCTTTGCATTCTCCATCGAGAATGCATTTAATGGATGTGCGTTCAATCATCAGGACCCCCAGTTAACGGGTAGTTCCGGAATAAACATCCGGTTCAGTCAAATCTTTAGAATTCGGAGAGTTTAATCTATGAAAGGGGAGGTGATCCTGCAATACTTCAGTCCGGTCTCCAGTGGTCACGGATATTATCCGGTGGACTTTCAACGGATGATCTATTGAATCCCAGAGCTTTTCCCTGCCATGTGTCCCTTCGTTGCATCTCTTCGTGGATTCTGTTCAGGACGATCATTTTATAAAGAGACCATTCGGGGGCGACGGTCAGCTCTTCCGGAGCCTCTCCGGTGAGTCTGAGTATTACTACTCTTGGTTCAGTGTGTTCAAGGAAAAGTATTACCAGATCAACATATTCCTCCATTGTCAGTAGTTCGAATTCACCTGAAGCGAATTGATCCGCAATGAGAGTATTCTTGATTACATGAAGATTCTGAAGCTTGACTCCATCTGTACGGGTCTTCCTTATGAACTCGGCATCAGCCAGAACGGTTTCTACGCTGGAACCGGGATAACCAATTATCATGTGAGCGGAGGAGAATATCTTTCTGGAGTGCAGGGCTCTGAAAGCATTCATGGTTTCACGGGAAGTATGGCATCTGTTCATGCTTTCCAGAATTCTGTCGTCAGAGGTCTGTACACCCAGCTCCACCCAGAGGAATATCCGCCCGGACAGATCCTCGATATAATCAAGCATTGGTTCCTCAAGGCAGTCCGGACGTGTGCATAATGAAAGACCCACCACTCCCGGATGTGATATCGCCTCTGAATAGAGGGCATCCAACTCGACAGGGTCCCCATAAGTTGCCGTATAGTCCTGAAAATAGGGAAGAAAGCATTGCACTCCATACCTTCTGGCAATGTATCTGCAGCCGTCCTCCATCTGCTGCGCGATGGACTTACCCTCTTCAAAAGTCTCAGGACGGCTTGAAAGGGGATTGCAGAAGGTACATCCCATACTGCTGAAGGTCCCATCCCTGTTCGGGCATGTAAAGCCTCCCCACAGGATTACCTTTTTGACTTTGCATCCGAAAACATGTCTGAAAAAACTGTTAAGATTGCGGATTCGTTTGTCTTCCATAAGACTTTCATAATGAATAATTATATCACATTTCTCACGTATTCCCTGCGAAAATCTAACCAAGTTCCTTGTGAAAGCACAGCGCCAACAGTGGTGTGAACCGGGCATATGGCAGTTTATTCAGCACCGGCAAAGATGAGAGGTCAGGTTCTATCCGTGCCAGAAAACTCGACGGTAGTGTTACGCTCGCATACAATGGTTTCAATGCCACCGGAAACAGGGGTCCATCCGCCGGTTGGAACGGAAGCGGTTATTCCGGAATTCTCTATATTGATTTTCTGCACAACTACAGGCTCATGTTCGACTGGGTAATAAGAATCTTGATTTCAAACCGGACGAAGCCTTTGCTTTACCTTATTTCAACCTTAAAGTATACTCATCAGAGTGAATTAAACTCTTACAATAAAGGATAGCTATGAAAACAATCTTTGTTTTGCTGGCGCTGGTTCCCATGGTTGTTGCTGATTGGGTTGACTTCGGCATATCCGACCTTGATCACGCCAATCTGGAAGTGGTGGAATGTACCGCCTCCGGTTTTGTAGTGGATATCACTCTGCCTGGTTTCCAGAACAACCCGGTTACCGGGAACGGAATGACATTCAATTCCATAAGCGTACCGGCCCTTACACCCTACGCAGACGCGGAGGGAGCGCCGATGCTTCCAAAGGCATCCTTCATGGCTGCCATACCTGACAACCCCAACGTATCCATCAGCGTAGAGGTGCTTGAGGAGCCGGTTGTAATCATGAACATTACTCCTTCTCCCATGCAGCCCATTCCTGTGGATAATTCCTACGAGCAGGTCCCCTTCACATACCTGCCGGAAGCTTACAGCCATGGCGCATACCCCTCGCAGGAAGCCGTGTTCGAGGATTCCGGAACCCTTCGCGGAGTGAATATGGGCAGGTTCAATATCATTCCCTTCCATTGGGATGCTGAAACAGGGCTCCTGACGGTAACCCCTAAACTTCGCGTTACTGTTGATCTTGGCGGCACCGTTCATGTCGACCCGAGGCTTCAGAGCAGATTCTTTATAAATACGTACAGAACCCTAATCAATTCGGAAATACTCGGTGAACCCCGAAATTCCATCAACTCCGAGAACTGTGAGCCGGTGAAAGCCTATAACATGGAGCAGGCAAGAGATATCACCGCAGCCGATCTGTTGATAATCGCAGGCGATGGTTTTGTTGACACCTTGATGGACGTTTTCATCGATGCTAAAATGGACCAGGGCTACCTTACCGCCATTGTGGGAGCCGGAAGTTGGAACGAGACACAGATCAAGGATTACATACAGAACGCCTACGATACATGGGTTATACCACCAAGTTTCATTCTTTTCGTTGGAGATGATGAAGATTTAACCGCAGGAACCGGTACCCTTGACTTTTACGGTGACCATTTTGTCGATACCGATAACAGATATGTATGCATGGACGGCTCAAGCGATTTCAGGGCCGATATCTTTCACAGCAGGTTCGTAACTTCCACAATTGATTATCCCATAGTGCAGGAAAAAATCCTCAAATGGCAATTCGACCCGCTGATGGACGCTGGTTTCTGGGGGAATGTTCTCTGCGCGGGATATTTCCAGGCAACCAGCGGTTCCAGCACGGTTGCGCAACGCTGGTTCTGCTTCACATGTGAGACGGTCCGTGACACCTACATGAATATCTACGGAAAAACGGTTCAGCGCGAATACAACAAGAATACTTCCGCCTCACCACCTTACTACTACAGAAACGATCTTCCCAGCGCAGGGCAGCAGATTCCCGGTGATATAGTCTGGGATGGTAACGCGGCAGGTATTCTGTCAAGTATTAACTCCGGAGTTTTCCTTGTTCAGCACAGAGACCACGGAAGTGTTACCGGATGGAGTCACCCGTACTTCAAAATATCACAACTCTCAGGCTTAACAAACGGTGAGATGACTCCCATGGTTATGAGCGTTAATTGCCTGACCGGTCAGTTCTCCGGTAACTGTTTTGCTGAGAACTTCTTCCGGATGGAAGGGGGAGCCGTAGGTGTACTTGCTGCAACGGATGTAAGTTGCAGTTACTGGAACGACTACATCTGCTACGGTTTGTATAAATCCTTTAATGATGAGTACGTAAACCCTCCCGCACTGTACACTGATCCCACAGGGAACTACCTTGCCGGACAGGCTCTGATGTGCTCGAAGATGGAGATGGAGGCTTCAGCTCCAATGTGTCCATTTTCAACCGATCGTACTGAGTTGGAATGGGATCTTTTCCACTGGTTCGGTGACCCAACAATGGATATGAGGACAGCAGTTCCTCATGACCTTACAGTGAGTGCTCCCACCAGCCTGCCAAGTGGTTCCACACAGGCCGCTTTCTCGGTGAGTGAACTGGACGGTATGGTTGAGAATGCCCTTGTATGCATGACACACGATAGTCTCTGGGTAAGCGGCGTCACCGATACCACGGGCAGTGTCACCCTTGCTTTCGACGCTATCGGAAGCTTAAACGATATCTGCTGGATGGTTACCGCCCATAACGCGATTCCCTCAGAGGGTGTTATTAACGGATTGGGAATAAATGATAATCCTGCGGGTGTCATCACTTCGGTGGGAACCCCTCATCCCAACCCTGTCAGCGGTCTTGTTACCTTTCCGGTTACACTATCGAGCAGCGGCAATTTCGAGATAACCGTTTACGATACCGCCGGCAGGGCGATAGAGACGGTGCATTCGGGTGAACTCGATGCTGGCGCACACTCTCTGATATGGGATACACATGCAGTGCCGCAGGGTCTTTACTTGATACTATCCATCGATCCTGCAGGTTCCGTTACTGTAAACAGGGTTATTGTATATAAATAATCACCATTATCAGCCAGGCGGCACTCTCTTCCCCTCCAAGCTTGGCTGTATGCTCCGAAGTATATGACCTGCTTCCCTCACCTCTTGGGTCAAGGAACATTCTTCAGGGAATATCTGACAATTAACGAAGAAGTGTGGCATCTGTTCATATCTTCCAGGATTCTATCGTCAGAGGTCTGTACTCTCAGCTCCGACCACAGCTTGCGGATGCGGTTGTCTTCCATTAAACTTTCATACCTCTTCCGACGGGAAAGCGGTTGTTCAGGCGTACCTGCGGGATAGTAAGAAGGGAAACGATAGAATGAACGATAAACAGAGGATGAAACAGGCCGCATCCGTATTTTTCGATCATTTCGGCGCATTGCCCCATAAACCGGACATCAATTCCCTCGGAATAATCATTTCACATTTCTCACGCATTCCCTGGGAAAACCTGACCAAGTTCCTTGTGAAAGCACAGCGGCTTCCAGCAGAGAACCGGTTGAGGCTGGCTGATACAGTGATAAGAGAACACATAGAGAACGGAGCGGGAGGCACCTGTTTTTCTCTAACTGAAGCTCTGGGAACGATTCTATCTTTTGCCGGTTTTCACTGCCATCCTGTCATGGCTGATATGAATCATGGAGAGAACATACACTGTGCCCTTTCCGTAATAACGGGTGATGGATCACGTTATCTCGCGGATCCAGGATATCTGGTTTCCGTACCGGTACCGCTGGAAACCGGACAATCCCCGGAGTTGGAAATGTACGATGACAGGCTTATCTGGGAACCGGTTGATAACGGCGAAACGTACGATCTCTACACTGTCAACGACAGCGCAAGGAACTGGAAATATCGCGTCAGAATGAACCCGGTAAGCCCTGATGCATTCACTTCTCACTGGCAGAGATCGTTCGACGCGACAGGCATGAACAGCCTTCACCTTAACTGCAGAAACGGTGAAGGAAGACTGTCTGCCCATAATATGAACCTTCGCAGTGTGAATGCTGAAGGAAAGAAAAATGAAAAACTCAGGGATGATTACTCAGAAAAGATCGAGGCGTATTTCGGTCTTAGAAGAGATATAGCACAGGCGGCGGAAAGGGAATGGATAAAATCATGTCGGGACCGGTAGAAGCACCACAGGTTATGCCGATGATAAGCGTAATCACGGCTGATGAAACGCTAAAAGAGGAAACGAAATCCATCCTTGAATCGCGATTCGGTGAAATAGATATTATCAGCGAAATGTACCCTTTCGATCTTTCGGATTATTACGAGAAGGAAATGGGTACTGAGCTTACAAGGCGGTGGTTCAGTTTCATGGAACTTCTTGACGCATCACATCTTGCTGACTGGAAGTATTCCTGCGTCGATATCGAGAACGGTTTTCTCGATAATAATGGCGATCGCAGTGTGAACATCGATCCGGGCTATCTGGATTACGGAAAGCTTGTCCTGGCTTCCTTTAAGAGTGCTCCCGACAAGATATACATGGGGCGCGGGGTATGGGCTCATACCTGCCTGAGATACGGTCATGGAATATTCACAGCCCCCGATCACAGTTTTCCCGATTTCATTGACGGGAGATTCAACGACTTCATGCTGGAAGTCAGACGCAGCTACCGGAGGATTCTAAGATCACCAAAGGAATGATTCCTCTATATACTTTTGTGTTTTCATCGGTGTACCGACTGGACAAACGTTTTTATTTTACCTGAAATAGAAGTAACATAGTCTGTGATAACTGGTTAAATGCATTCCGATATGAAACGACCTGAACGTTTTCTACTTTCTATATACGAATAAAGATCCTGCCTGTCAAACCTTGACAATGAAGCTATCTGCTTGTTAATATAGAACTTACAGATACACTAAAATAGGGGGAGGATTTATGCGAAGCTCAGCTCTGGAATATCTCAGATGTCCCGAATGTAAGGGACATCTATCAATCCACCATACGACCAGGCGAAATAGTGACATCAGATCGGGTACAATGAAGTGCGCGAGATGTGATAATCAGTATCCTATAATACTTGGCAGACCGGCCCTGCTGTCGAACACGGCAGTCAATACCTGGCAGGCTCCCGTGGATGAAGCTCTGGGAGTACCGCCCGGCATTCCTGTTAATGGGCTGCTTTCTATGAACAGACTGAAGAAGATCGGGATTGACAGGTCAATCGAACAATTGCTCAATCGGAGTACAAATACAAAAGCTGTTGAATCAGATCCGAACGCGGTCACAAAAGAACTGCTTGGCAAGGCAAGGTACCGGGATTCGGGCGAATGGTTCAAACACAACGGAAGAGCGGAACGATTACTTACGTTTCCGGCTGAGGGCGGAGTCAATCTTGACATTTTCAAAGAGTTTATGAACGCGGTACAGAGAACAGAGCCGGATGATCTTATCGACCTTCTTTCGGGAGGGGGATACGGTGTAACGCATCAGGCGTTTCAGAACAGTGAACTGAAACGGATTGCCGCGGTTGAACGTGATCTGAAGTGCGTGTGGAATATCCAGTACCGGTTCAAACATATCGGGCGAAGTTCAATCAGCGAAGCAATCGGAGGGGATGTACGGCAGCTTCCCATAGCGTCGGAAAGTTTTGATACCGCAATGACACTGCAGGGACTTGTTGAATTGTTTAAAATCAGCGGATTCCTGCAGGAAGCATACAGAATCATCAAACC
>JAIORS010000168.1 GCA_021108005.1 Candidatus Aegiribacteria sp. | reverse complement strand
TCGTGAGTTCAAATCTCACCAGCCCCATCCTTTTTATTTCATCCGGTTATTATATTGCAAAATGACATCTAATGTTTAAATGAAATCCGGTATTCGCTATATTATCTTGATAGTAGTCTCGATAGTACTGGCTGTAACATAACCGCAGATTAATGTATCTGAGAAGAGTCAAACATTGCGGCGGCAGGGGAGGGGGTGCCATAGATATTTCAATTGTTATATATTTTAACCGCCACCGGCAGCTAACTAACACAACATCCACTCCGCACCCCCTGACCGCCGGATACCCATTCAACCATGAAGCACTACTTAAGCGCCTGCCAGATCCCACACCACGAGGGCGGGCGAAGCAGATCGGGAGGGGCACACAGGTAGAGTGAAGGCAAGAGGGGGCGGCATAATAGGTGAAGAAGGAATGAGGCATGTTAATTCGATAACCTTATATTATTTTTCAATCAGTCCCCGAACCTAAGGTTAAAATTAGGTAAGTCCCACATATATCAACATATATTTAATATATAGGACCATATAGCTAAATATATGGCGACATCAACAACAATATGCATTGATCCTAAAGTTAAGGATATTTTAACATCTTTAAAACGTTACCCCCGTGAATCATATAGTTCAGTTGTGAAAAGATTAGCAAGTATGGCGATTGATGATGAACCACTAAGTGACGAAGCTATAAATGGTATAGAAGAAGCTTTAGAAGATATCAAACAGGGGCGACTGCATTCAGAAGAAGAAATTTTGAAAGAGTTTGACCTGTCATGAACTATAAGGTCAATTATACATCCAAGGGAAAAAAAGATCTCAGAAAACTCCCTTTGGACGTTGCACAGAGTATAATTCTATCGATTAATAGTATCAAAAATGACCCCTATTCTTATGTAAAAAAGATCAAAGGGACAAAAAGTCACCCTCTCTACACTCACCGAGTTGGTGAATATCGTGTAATCCTGGATATAATTGATGACAGTCTGTTGATCATAGTGATTGAAACAGGTCACAGGAGCAAAATCTACCGGAAATATTGATTTGTATACATCTAAATAGTCAGAAAAATCCACAAGGTTTGCTGCCACCTGCTGCCCTGACAGGCTGTGGTGGCAGGGGCAGATATACAGCCACACCCCAGACCGCCAGATCAATCGAAAAGCGCCTGCTAAGCCCCCGCACTATCAAGGGTGGGCGGGAGCAGAACGGGACGGACACCCTGACTGAGTTAAGGCGAGAGGAGCGGCCGGGACTGAACTGGACTTCACAAAGATCCCACGGCAGTGTGCGCAAAGACTGCGAAAGATTCTAATGCCATGGCTTTGCATATTTTTAGTTCTTTACGGTGTAATATTTCATATGTAATATATTTTAACCGACTCCGGCAGCTAACCAACACAACATCCACTCCGCACCCCCTGACCGCTGGATACCCATGCATTTGAGAGGCAATACAAAAGCGCCTGCCACCCCTACACCACCATGGCAGGCGGCGGCATCAGAACATCTCACTTGCATCCACGCATTATGCAGCTATCAGGAGCAGTTATGCGAACTTTTTTTGCAAAGGATGGGATTTTGTATCATATCTGCGGAAACCTTATATATTTATATGGTGATAGTTTAGAATGTGGTACTCATTCAGACACATAGGCTGTTGGAATCTGTGCAGTAGAGGGGACGGCATAAGAACAAGGGAGAATTCAAATGAAAATACGAACAATCGTAACGATGACAGTACTGATCTT
>JAIORS010000167.1 GCA_021108005.1 Candidatus Aegiribacteria sp. | reverse complement strand
CAAAACGCGCTTCTGAGTATGAGCTTATCTACCAGAAGCCTGAGCGTCAAACAAACTTGAAGCAACTTCAAGAAACGCTGGGGAAGGCTTTCTATGGACTCGATCTTTTAGAGGTTGCATGTGGAACAGGATTTTGGACCCAGTTTGCTTGCCGGTCTGCTACATCAATCGTGGCGACTGACTATAATGAGGAAGTCCTCACTATTGCACGAGAAAAGGAATATGGAGACTGTCCCGTCACGTTTGTGAAGGCAGATGCCTATGTATTGGATGAAGTGAATGGGCCTTTTTCCGCCGCGCTGGTTGGTTTCTGGTGGTCACACGTACCCAAGGCAAAGCTTGATAACTTTTTGAAGATACTGCACTCTAAGCTATCCAAAGGAGCTACCGTCATCATGCTGGATAATCAATATGTTGAGGGAAGCAGCACTCCGATAAGCCGGACGGATAATGAAGGCAATACCTATCAGATGCGAAAGCTTTCTGATGGCTCCATACACGAGGTGTTAAAGAATTTTCCGACACAGACTGAGTATAATGAACAAATTGAGCCACTAGTAGAAGATTACAATTTTGTAGAAATGGAATACTTTTGGATAGCTCGTTATACTCTGAAAAGCATCGCAGAACAAACAAATGCATCGGACGCGTAACCGCGCCGTTGATTTGAGACATTAGGCAACAGAGCAACGAGTTTCACCAATTTAATTTAAGGGAATGTCATGAATAAATCAAGACTAGGTGAGCATTATTCATACTTGTATATCATGATAGGGTTTATCTTTCTATTCTTTGCTAACGGTAGATGGATATTGCCTATAGCAGCTTATCTTGCCCCGACATTTCTAATCCGCTTTCTTAGATATCAAAAACCATTCAAAGGCTTTCTTATCATGGTCTTTGCAGGATTGATCTCTAATATCTTCATTTGGAAAGGCATGATGCCTATATCGGGGACTTTCTATTATGTCCTTATGTTAATGATGAGTATCTTCACTTCCCTTACATATTTAATCGACAGGATATACTTCAAGCGATTACAGGGAATTGTGTCAACTATAGTATTTCCCTCTGTCTACGTACTTATGGAATTTATTACAATTTCCACTAATCCTTCGGGTTCATATGGAATGCTGGGGCACACACAGTCATCACTCCCCCTCCTGCAATTGCTTTCAGTAACCGGTATCTACGGAATTACATTCATTATCATGTGGACTGCTTCTGTAATCAATTGGCTGTGGGATCATTCCTTTAAAAAGCGCTATCTATGCAAAGTTCTGTGGGTGTATATAGTACCAGTTCTTGTAATTACTTTATATGGGCAGATACGCTTGGCAAGACAGACTAATGAAAATACTGTGAGAATCGCATCTATCAGTATCCCAGAAGAAGAGTTAATTCGAATTTACGAAGAGCATCCCGATTCGATCAATGGACAACTCGAAAAATCCTTTCTGAACAATTGTCATATTGCAGCAGCATCTGGTGCAAAAATCGTCTTTGGAACAGAAGGTATCGTGAATGTGTGTTCCGACAGGGAAAATGATCTACTCAAACTGGCACAAACGTTGGCAATCAGAGACAGTATCTACCTAGGGTTTCCGATGCTAGTTTTCTTTAACGATGCTTCTCAATCGTTACCAATGAATAAAATTACCTGGATATCACCCAAGGGAGAGATTCTGTTTGAGTTCTGTAAGGCAAAACCCACTCCGGGCGAAGGGTCTTACGGAGACGGCAGGATCAGGTATTTTGATTCTCCTTATGGGCGTATTGGCTCTGCAATCTGTTTTGACATGGATTTTCCTTCTTTTATTCATCAGGTTAATTCAATGCATATCGATATAATGACTGTCCCCGGAAACGACTGGAGAGAAATTTCTCCCTACCATACATATGTTGCGTCTTTTAGGGCAATCGAACAGGGCTTTCATCTAGTGCGCGCAGCCTCTTGGGGATTGTCAGCCTCTTTTAATAATAGAGGACAGCTTCTTTCGTCGCTTGATTATTACACATCTGACCAAGCCATTCTCTATTCTGATGTGCCAACGAAAGGTCAATCAACCTTGTATTCTTATATCGGCGATCTCTTTGCATGGCTTTGTGGCTTTTTCATGATCGGGATAAGTGTATACGTAATGATAAATAGAGAGCGTATGGAGAAGTAATTATTGAAACAGTGATACTGACACCAAAATTGAAACTTGTGCCTAACCACCGAATGAACCTGCCACAGCTTCTTGGGCGTGGGCTTAGGTGATACTTGTGCAGGTTATTCAGGATGTTCGCTCTAGGAAAGATTGACATGCCAGGCCTGAACTTGCATAATCTTACCAGTAAGACGTTAGGCATATGCATGATTGGAATGAAGAAATGAATACAGTAGCTACAACAAAAATGTCATCCAAAGGACAAATTGTTATCCCAGAGGAAATCAGAAAAGCTCTCCATCTGAAGGCTGGGACAAGATTTGTTGTTTTGGTTGAGGGAGATGTAGTTGTTCTTAAAACAATAACTCCACCCTCTTCCGATGAGTTCAAAGAAATAATACTGCGCGCCAGACAGACTGCATATGAATCGGAAATGAAACCCGAGGATATTCTCGAGGCCATTAAAGAAACACGATCAGAGAAATGCAAGTCAGTTCAACAACCTAATTGAGATGCAAGCATGTATTACACAATGCTCAGTGTACTTGCTCAGCGCATTACTACCACTTTGCAGACAGTGCTGACACTCCCACTCGTCAGACGAACAAAATACTGCCCCGCAGACAGCTTTGCCCCTCGAGCATTGTTGCCATAAAGAGCGATAACTCCAGCACCCTCTGGTGCATAGTCATTATTGTGGCTTGAAACAAGTCGGCCCCTGAGATCAAACACTTCGACCGTCATACCGAGGTTCGGGTTGTTCTCGAAATAGATCTGTGCTTCGCTATCGAAAGGATTAGGAAAACTTCCGTTGACTAGAAACGCCGACCCGTTGTCAGGCAAATCATTTTCCGATATGCCGGTCTCCGAGGGGAAGCTGATGTTGTCAATTCCCGACACATCTACATGACCGTCTGTCTGTTCGATTCTGATACGAAAAGCGGTGATATCAGCAAGTATTCCGAGCCAATCACCACTAAGGATCGTCCACACTGAGCTTTCCAGCGGAGCTTCTACCTGGTACCAGCCAGAAGGAGGAAGCGGGATATCGCCAAGGAACTGAGCCTCACCCCCGGGACCCTGAATGCGAATCTCGTATGGGACTCTTTGTTCGACAGTACCCTCGGAGATGATCCTGTGCTCATAGCTGATAGTCAGAACACCGCTATATTGAGTCCAGTCACCGAGATATATGCTTGGTGCAGAGATAAATCCGCCGTCGCTGCCCTCGTCAATGAAATTTGCATAACCATCAGGGTTACCCCCGGTAGCGTACCATTCAAGTTGACCTTGCGCTGTGGCTCCATTCGCATCAACCAGTACCCAGCCGTCCAGATCACTGTCAAAGTTACTAGTGATACCTGCATATACGCCGGATGCGGCCAGCATAATACAGCCTGCCATGATGATTGTTCTAATCATTATTTTCCACTTCTTTCCAGTGCAGAGTTAAACTGCTCATCTCTGAAGCTTAAAGTGTTACGGGAAAAAGCTATACAGATCGTCAGTGTAGCCAAATCAACATAGATATTGAATGATTATTGTGTTGTGTGTACATCCTGTCAACAGACACTCGGTTTATTCAATTATCTGAAACACTTGTATTCGTTCTCGAGAGACTCAGGAGACATGTCCGCGCTCAGAGGGGTAATTATACCGCACTCTTTGGCGAACCACTTTCGCAATTGAATGAACAACGTAGAGCGGGATGTTAGTAAGCCTTTTCTCTTCACGGAAACCGGAGGATGATGTGCGACATGCCATCCTGGTATGCTGGGGGTGCAAACCCTAACCCATAAGGAGAAGACCCTATGAGATTCTATACTACCACACACCAATATTGATATGGTTGGACAGGTCAAACCGAGAGTAACCCTACCGGATGGCTTAAGTTGTTGATATGCTTTAATTGTTATGGGAGAGTTTACCCGTTTTGGACACTAGTGGTTTTAATGTTTCTTGGAGGTGTGGTTTTATGTTTAAGAAAACGATTTTGACAGTTTTCGTTATGGTCATGTTAGCTGGCATTGCAACTGCTGACACGGCAACACTTAACCCATCTGATGACGCCGATGTATGGCAATACATACCCGATACTAATAGAGGCACTGAACAAGGTTTCCAGGTTGGCTGTTGTGGAGCCGGGTATTGGAGGAATTCTCTTATCAAATTTGACCTGTCATCCTATTCCGGGGCGACTGTCAACAGCGCTACTCTACGTTTATGGGTTTATAGTTCGTTTGGTGATTTCCCGACAGATAACATCTATATTGCCCGGAATGACGCTGACTGGGACGAATTGACCGTAACCTGGAATAACAGCCCTAGTCTTGCTGGGATTGCCCTCATAACCGCACCGTCAGCCTATGACTGGTGGGAAATTGACGTAACGGGTTGGGTTCAGGATTTTGTGGAAGGATCCTTTCCTAACTACGGCTTTCAAATACTGCAGAATGATACAGACTATGCAGGATTTTCTATGAGAACGAAGGAGGGTACGATCGATCCGGAGCTGGTATTGGATTATACACTAGTTTCTCTTCAGTCCACAACTTTTGGCAGGATAAAAACCCTATTTGATTAGAGTATCGGAACCTCTTTCCAGCATCTGCTCCGCCATTCTTTTCTTGTGGGAACTTGACGGACCGGAGTCGAGGAAGCTCTGAAGATCTTCGCGTGCGTCACCTGTTTGTATTATGCCGAATCGGATTTTCACTGCAGATTCTCCTTCATATTGTCATAGAGGTATCATCGGGAGAAAGACGGTTGGAGTGACATAAAGGTTCTTTTCATGACTCCTCCCTATTATCACTGAATGAACTGAAAAGCTTGTAAAGCAACTGCTGCTGCAATTTATTTCACAATACGCTGTT
>JAIORS010000166.1 GCA_021108005.1 Candidatus Aegiribacteria sp. | reverse complement strand
ATAACACTTATGAGGCCCCCCTCTGTCAAGGGGTAAAGAACATCACTGACAGCATGTGCTAACTGTTTTCATTTATCGTCTTGTATTCAGTTTTACGTTCTGTCTTTGTTTCAATACTTGGCTCTGCCCAAACACTTTATCGAGGATCAACGATTCATCCTTGATGAACCGGGAAGGATTTATCCTTCTCGTCCTAGAAACACATACGTTCCCTCATGCCGTCCCATTCAAAACGTCGGGCTGAATGCCGTAACATTCACCAGTTAGCTCCGGGTTCGGGGGAGGAGCAGAACACTTCACTGAATACCTCTCATTTCTGTGGGAGCTGTCCCTTACACCCTGAGGAACTTCTTCATATCGAATGCTTTCTTGCGTTTAAGCATGTAATAAGTTGCTCTTCCGAGCTTATGAGCGAGGATGGAGAGTGACTTGGCCTTGCCATGTTTTCTCTCCAGACTTTTCTTGTATTTCATCCCTTCCGGATTTCCCTTCAAGAACATTACAGAAGCTTCGGAGAACGCCCACTTCAGATGAACATTCCCGATCTTGCTTCCAGAAGTTCCATATCGCTTTCCGGCGGATTCTCTGGCACATTTCACCAGCCTGCTATAGGATGCAAAGTTCTGTACTCTCGGGAAACGGTCAATGTCTCCTATCTCGTAGAGAATCGTCAGTGATAAGACCTTCCCGATTCCATATATGGTTCGCAACAGGTACAACGACTGTGGATCATGGTTCTTTGCATTGTCAAGAACATGCTTTTCCATTGCCCTGATCTGAACGGCAAATTGATCTATCATATCCATATTGATCTTCATGCTCATATACACATCCGGATCGGTGAAGTGACTCAGTACCTCTTCACGGCGACATTTGTGTGTGATATTGCTTACACCAAAAGAAGGCTGGTTGTACTGGCTGTTCGTGTTCTGAACATGGGTGATAAGATCAGCTCTCTTCCGAACCAGGTAATTCCTTCTTCTCAGAAGATCTCTCGTTGCCCTCATCTTCGCAGGATAGACATAAGCCATGGGAAACATTCCGCCTTTGAGCATGGCAGCTATCTTTCCCGAATCTATTCTGTCGTTCTTGGCTTTTCCGCCATGAATGGCTTTCATGTAAAGGGCATGTCCCAGAGTGAATGACATCCCTGTCCTCAGCACATAGATCCGCTATCCAGTACCAGGTGAAGACGCACTCTA
>JAIORS010000165.1 GCA_021108005.1 Candidatus Aegiribacteria sp. | reverse complement strand
TTCCTTCTCCCAATTTCTCAAATATCTCAATATCTGTACCTGAAACTGACCATACTGCCCAAAATACCACCAGTCAAACATACCTTCCCGCAGATTTTCACTGGAAACACCGCATCAGGGCACACTACACCCGCTGAAGCCCGATCGCTTAAAACTTATCCAACCTCTATCTCTGGCACATCATCATCCTCTACCGTGATATCAGAACCTACGGTTTCAACGAGAAGTACTACCAGCAGGCCAGAAATCTGGGCGTAATATTCATCAGATACGAAGATGACAAAAAGCCGGCTGTCAAATACGTCAAAGATGATGATAAATAGAAGATCGCTGTCACCGTCAGTGACCACGTTCTTGATACTGAGATCGAGATTTCTCCTGACAGAGTCATTCTCGCGGCGGCCATGGAGCCCCAGAAAGACGTAGAAAGACTCTCGCAGATGCTCAAGATACCGCTCAACGAAGACAGATTCTTCATGGAAACCCACGATAAGCTCAGACCGGTGGATTTCTCCGCCGAGGGAATATTCCTGGCAGGATTAGCTCATTCACCAAAGAATATGGACGAGACCGTTTCCCAGGCCAAGGCTGCTGCCGAACGGGCATGCATCATAATCAGTTCTGACAAGTATCTGTCAGTGGCCAATATCGCCAGCCTGGACGATGACGTCTGCATAGGATGCGGAATATGCGTTTCCGTGTGTCTCTACAGCGCCCCGAGCCTGATATGGAAGAACGGCAGACAGGTCTGCTCGATCAACACGGCTCTGTGCAAGGGATGCGGAAGCTATTCCACAGTATGCCATTCCGGTGCTATGGAGCAGCTGGACTACAGCGAAGAACAGACCCACGAGATGGTGAATGTTTCTCTGGTTAATCTTTAATTGTAATGCTTTGATCGGTCACAATAAACCAGTTTGAAGCTCAGATAAACTACTAATCCCCATAGTGTGTTCCTGCTCGATGCACATAGATAATGTTTTTTTCATCATCAATAGAGTATACAATACGATTCCTGTAGGATAAACAGATTGAGAAATATCCCTTCAAATCCCCAACTAGTCTCTTACCTGACTTGGGATTCTGCGCAACCTGCTTCAGAAGAATATCCTGAAGTTTACCAGTCTCACGATCGTTGAGCCTCCTGATGTTCTTAATGGCTTCCTTCGTGAAACGGATTTCATACTTCTTCATTTAGTCGTGCTTGAAAAGAGCATCAAAAGAAACAGTCTCTCCATTCTCAATCTGATCAGTTGATTGTTTGATACTCTCCTTGAAGCCAGGAATTGAGAGTAAGTCGAGTGTCTCAATAAGATTATCATAATCGTCTTCGGAAAGAAGTACAGCCGAACCTTTGCGCGGGTTGTTGTAGTTGGTCGATACCGTGTCGAAACCCCGCCAAACAAACCCGGATAATCCACCTTATGCTTCACATTTCAGTATCCCGTGCTTCCTCGATATCAGCTCTATCGATCTGGCTGAAGATGAGGGACCAGATATTGAGCTCGATGGCGTGGGTGAGGACGCGTCGCTTAATCCCACTGACCTGCCCCGGCTCTGATGAGGGGGCTTCGTGGTCTGGGGGACAAAGGTTTGGGATCAGGTCAAACATATTAACATTATTCAGGGGCAATCATATGGCTGAGGATGAACCAATAAACAGCAGCTGGATTTACCACCTGTAACATTTCAATCCCTTTACCGACAGAAGCAACCGGGGAGAGATCCGCATCTTGCATACAGGATCGTACAGTATGCTCACTCCGCAGAAGGCAGCTGTGGGCAAATCTTTTCAAGAAAGTCTGCGGGAAGACATGTTTGACCAGGCTTGTTTCGGGCAGTATGCTCGGTTTCAGGCAGAAATCGGAGGTATGCTGGGACGAATGGGCTGCTTCGTGTGCAGAAAATGGGATTGAGGAAAATCCATTGTCCTATTATTATGCGCCCAGAGGATTACCTTTCGATCTGAACATGACGGTCCCAACCGGAGCGGCGTTTGATAAAGGTCGCTAAAACGTATATACTGGCGTAAATTAGTTTTTACATCTATAGGAGGTACAGAAGATGAGGGGCAAAACGGCAGTGATAATAGTTTCGATCCTACTGGCGGTTCTTACAATCCCCGCCCTGGCCCAGAGTAGGTCTGAGACCGATGATATCCCTACTATCACGATCACCCTGACCAGAATCCAGTTTGAGGCAGTGAAAGATGCGCCGTATGGGGAGTCCAGCGCCGTGTATGTGACGTTAACGGACGAGCAGATAAACACAATTTCCAGTAGTGCGTGGAGGCTTTTTGATCTGGAAGAGGAGCCGCTGCTCATGTATCCGGCCTTCTTCTGCGCTTTCACGGATCTGCGCGAGGGGAACACGGTCCTCCTTTCTATCAATACCTATAACTGCATAGACCCGGATAACCCGAGACTCACGATAGAATGTATCAGTGTTGTGGTCATAGCTCCGTAGCTCGTCAAGCTTACAAACCTTAAAGACGCGTGCTTGACGCACACCTCTCTTGTCGGTCACACTTTGACGTTACCCTCCCGGTGGGTATTCCTCAGACCTCGCGATCTTCCTTAGGGAAGTAGCCTCGTTAGTTGCTTTGCTCAATGATGGTCACACAACAGTACATGTTCCACTCGAGGAGTATTGTGACTACAGAGATTCCGGAGGTCTGGGATCTTCATCTTCAGCCTTGACAGGGCTTCCAGAATGAACGCTGAAGCCGCTGTGCTTCCAGGAACGCATGTTTTACATCAGTTCTTTTGAGATCATGTCCTCTTTGAGAAGCATTTTGAAAACAAGACCGGCAAAGAGTTTTTCAATCCCCTGGAAGGTTAATGCTGATTGACGATATGAAAATATTATCATATAATCATATCTATGAAAAACATGTTTGACGCTCTGGCGAATTCCAGCAGATTGAGAATGGTCCGCATTCTTCTGCGGGGGCCGCTTAATGTAAGCGAAATATCTACCGTTCTTGGGCTGAGTCAATCAAACGTAAGTCATAGCCTTCGAAAGCTTCTCGATGCCGGGATTGATTTTCTTCTTCCCATGGCAGTTCTTCGGAGAAACTGGTCAGATGTGAACATGGATATGTACTGCAGCTATCCCAGACAGCAGATAGCGTACCTTATTCTTCTTGAGAATATGCGGAATGGGGATGAAGACGACGAGTAACAGGATGGACTCGATACTCGGGAATGAAACCCGAATTCCCCAAGCGCCAGCCTTCTCGCCGGTTGTCGGCTGACACGTGAGTTCAACCGTTTGCCCCAGCAGCGAAAACAAGGTTTCCTCGGGGCGAGGAGCACCAAACATGACTGAAGAACATAAGGCTGCTAAGCTCTGTTTCAGGCGGGCGCGCTTGCTCGTTACCGAAGGCAATATCCAGGCTGCCAGAGCGCTATTTCTGGAAGCTGCGAGCCTCTACTCGATCTCCCAAGACCGGGAGAATTGCGCCTATGCGCAGGCCGCCGCAGGGTACATGTCGGTTCTTTGCGGCGATATTCAGGACGGCCTGGAGCTTTTGACCGAAGCGGCGCAAGCCGGTTATTCGGATCTGGAGAAAGTGGACCAACTTGCTGAGACGCCGTGGAGGAATAAGAAGCTGAGAGATACGGAGGAGTTCAAGGAGCTGCGCGCCTTGGTTGATCGAAATGCTCATCCCCTCAAGGTCATCAGGTGGGACAGCGATGCGCTCGACGCTTCGAAATGGATGAACTTCAGCTCTCCGGTCAGCTTGGAGGCGCTTCGGTTGGAATTGCCGGAACCTCCGTCGGTCGACGAGATGAGAAGACTCATCTACTGGCTCGAATGGGCGCACCAGCTTTTCCCGCACGACCCTTCAAACTCCCCCACTGACAGCAATCCACTGACAATCCTCAGGCAGGCCACACACGACACGGGATTCACCTGTCGAGAGTATGCCATCCTCCTCGCGTCAGTGCTTCAGGCGAACGCGCAACCCGCGAGAGTTCTTGCCCTCATGAAGGAGAACTACCACTACGGGTACGGGAAAGGGCATTGGGCGACAGAAGTCTGGAGCGACTCGTTGCAGAAGTGGATACTCCTCGATCCCCAGAACAACTGCCATTGGAAACACGAGGGGAAGACTCTAAACGCGCACGAAATCCGGGAACACGTCTTGGCCGGAAATGACGCCGAGCTGATTGCCCTGACGGCATCATCAGTCAGAAATGACATGAGCGCTTGGCTCGAACACTTCCGAGCGATCTGGATCTACAGGAATCAGGACTTCTTCAGTCACTGGGACTACCTCGGGGAGGTCGAAGAGATTAGCGAGAACCCCCACCTGTTGTTCCAGGGCAAGCACCGGGGGCTGTTTGGGCGCCACACGACTGAGGACTACCTGTACCCAAAGATGAACCAGGTGTGTTTTGAAGCCAAGCTCATCGACAATCGCATCCGAATCATCCTGTCCGATTCAGTGATGCTGTTCGATCAGTATGAGTGCCGACAAAACGATGGCCAGTGGGAAGTGTGTGACAGGGATATCACTCGGTCGCTCGCATTCGGCGAGAATAGGTTCTGCTTCAGAGCCAGGAATCGACTGGGTGGGCCGTGCGGCGCGGCCGAGGTGGTGATTGAACGGCAGAAATCGGCGCAGCTGCGCTGAGTGGCGGAGGGCGCAGTGAACGTAGGGAACGCTCTGAGATTGCTGACAGCTTATTGAGGAGGGCTGAGGAGAGAGGAGGACGCAGGTAGTAGTGTAATGATTGAGTTCTGGCGTCGGCTCCACGCCGCAAAAACTCTCGTCTAGGTAATAGGAAAGTGGATTTTCCTCAATCTTATTAGCTGCTCACAAAGCAACCCATTCGTCCCAATAAACAACCGATTCCTGCCTGAAACTGACC
>JAIORS010000164.1 GCA_021108005.1 Candidatus Aegiribacteria sp. | reverse complement strand
TAGTCTACCTGCAATATCAAATAGCTGAGCTCTCGCAATGACTGATTCATTAACATATGCTGATAAAACACAGCTAGCTAAATCAAAAGATATTATAGTTTGTTCAAAATGCTCCGTGTCTTGTACTAGGGATATGGGAATACACTGCCTATCATTTTTTCCAACAGCTAATACATATGCCGTTTGCCCACGAAATGATACTGAATGTAGATCGTAATCCGTACCACTCTGTCTGATATGCCATGATCCACCGTTAATCGAATTGATTACCTGTCCTCTAGAACCTACTGCGACTCGTGTGTTTACTGCATATTGATAATCTACACTCAAAAGGTGTGTATTTATTGGACTAGACTCATCTAACCAACTGGAACCGCCATTCAATGTTGATATTATAGTACCATTTAACCCAACTGCAGTAGCATAATCAGTCTGTCCTCTGAAAGCTATATCTCGAAGAGTATACGATGTTGGGGAGCTAATCGAATTCCAACTCGTACCACCAGTGAAGGAACGTAATATTAATCCATTTCCACCCACAGCAACGACATTTGACGTCTGACCGCAGAAAGCAACTCCGTATAAATCTGAAGACGTTCCACTTGATATAATTGTCCAACTCAATCCCGAGTTTGTCGTTCTAATGATGGTTCCATTTGAACCCACAGCAACTGCAGTTGATGTTGCACCTTGAAAAGCTATGCTGTTTAGTTGACATGTAGTTACATTGGAAGGATGAGACCACGATGAACCATTATTCTGCGTAACAATTACTTTACCGTTATTACCAACGGCTATTGCAGTATTGGTTTGACCGCAGTAGGCAATGTCATTTAATGTTTCGTAAGTACCACTGCTTAATGAAGTCCAACCAACTCCGTCATTTGCAGTTCTAAGCACAGTACCTTTCTCACCAACAGCAAGTGCCGTTGATGTCTGCTTTCTATAGTCAACACCCAAAAGCCATCTCTGAGTACCACTATTGCATGTGCTCCAACTTGAACCCGAATTTGTTGATCGGATGATTGCAGAGTTTTCGTAATCGTAACCAGTTGTTTCTGAAAGTTTATCAAGTGAAGACAACCCTATTGTAGTCATAGTCACCATGAGTATTATTAGTAGGATTCGCATATTCTCTCCTTTTCCTGATTATTGAACCTCTATATTAACTTATAATAAATATTGTTAAAAATTACACTATCTTAATTAAAGTATAGTAACTAATTTTTAATAACCTAGTAATAGATTGTCAAGTGTACAGAATCTGAATGGGAAGTGATTAATTTGTGGAATTATTGTAGATGGGCATTCTTAATTATAGAGGACCATCATGACCAATTGATGCATAACCACATATTATTTACATATATATCATGGAAGCAAGCAGATACATGATGGAAATTACTTCAGTCTGCACTATTTTTTGGTAATCTCGCTTTTTCCTCCGGGCAGGTCTCTTGCGATATAGCCAATTTTTTCCAGAGATTCTCGCATGTGGTCCGTAGCCTCGAAAAGCCTGTTCTCCCTCAGAATCCCTCTGGTCTCCGCCATTATCTCACACAGTTCCCTGCTATCTGTCTTCGAGGAAGCGGAACCGGCAGTATCAAGACCGAGAATATTGCCTGCAAGTTCTTCGAGTACCCCCGAAAGGGCAACCCTGTTTGCGGGCGAATCATCTTTGTCAAGAACAGCGTTGCCGCCCCGGATCAGATCAAAGATGGAAGCAAGAGCTCCGGGAGTGTTAAGGTCGTCATCCATGAATTCAAGGAAAGCTACCTTCGTTTTCTCTATCAGAGCTGTGGTTTCGCAGGAGGGTTCTCCGGTTGTTTCCAAATCCGTACGCCCGAGCCTTGCCCGAAAGGCTGTCAGTCTTTCAAGGGCGCTCTTCGCTGACTCAAGGCCCTTATTGGAAAAATCAAGTGGACTTCTGTAATGGCTCCTGAGGATATAGAGCCTTACGATCATGGGATCGAATTTTTCGAATATCTCTTTCAGAAGGGTGAAGTTTCCGAGGCTCTTGCCCATCTTCTGGCCATCCACGGTAACCATGTTATTGTGAAGCCATACACGCGCAAAGGGCTTCCCATTCGCTCCTTCGCTCTGAGCTATTTCCGATTCGTGGTGAGGAAAGATATTATCCAGTCCGCCACCGTGAATGTCCAGCGTATCACCTATATACCTCATTGACATCGCGGAGCATTCCAGATGCCAGCCCGGGTATCCCCAGCCCCACGGTGAATTCCATTTCAGTATGTGATCGTCTCCCGCTTTCTTCCAGAGCGCAAAATCTTTCGGATCCCTTTTTCTCTCGTCAACGGAAACTCTCGATCCGGGAATGAGGTCGTCAAGTTTTCTCCCGGACAGTTTACCATATCCTGGGAAACTGGATACCGAATAGTAAACGTAACCGTCAACCTCGTAAGCGTGGCCTCTCTCTATGAGTTTCTTTATCAGTTCTATCTGTTCGGGGATATGACCGGACGCTCTGGGAGACACATCCGGTCTCAGAACACCGAGGGCATCCATGTCGTCAAAGTAGGATTTTGTGTACTTCTCGGCTATCTGCATAGGTTCCAGTTTCTCGAGTCTGGCCTGCTCCTCTATCTTATCTTCCCCGGCATCAGCATTATCGGTGAGATGTCCAACATCCGTGATATTCTGTACGTACCGGACGTTGTATCCGATGTAACTGAGGTAACGGATGAGCACATCGAAGGAAACATAGCTTTTCCCGTGGCCCAGATGGCTGTGACTGTAAACCGTAGGACCACAGACGTAAACTCCCACGTATGGCGGAGATAGGGGTTCGAATTCCTCCTTCTGGCGGGTCAGGCTGTTGTATAGTTTCATCATGTTTCCTTCAGTCAAAATAATTCGTGTGCATGGCTTCACGAACGAGCTGTACCGTCTTTTTTCCTTCAATGCACGCCGCTTCAGTACCTCTTCTGAGAATTTCATCTACACGACCAGGTCTTTCGAACTGAACTCTCCGTTCCCGAATGGGTTCAAGAGTTTCCTCTATTACCTGAAAGAGCCTTTTCTTGCATGCAACGCAACCTATGGTTCCCAATCGGCACCGCTCCTCGATATCCGAGGATTCTTCACCATTGAAGGCCTGATGGTAGGAGAAGATCGTACATATTTCCGGATGTCCCGGATCATCCTTATGAATCCTGGCAGGATCGGTTACAGCTGACATCAACTTTTCCCTGACGTCCTTTGAAGGATCACTGAGATAAATGCAGTTCCGCAGGGATTTGGACATCTTGGCCCGGCCGTCCAGCCCGACCAGCCTTGCGGTCTCGCCCTTCAATCCCTCCGGCTCCGGAAAGACATTGGCATAAAGCTCATTGAACCTCCTGGCTATGAAGCGGGACACTTCTACTACAGGAAGCTGATCCTCTCCAACCGGTACGATATCAGATCTGCAGAAAAGAATATCCGCAGCCTGGCTCACAGGATAACCCAGGAATCCGTAGGTCATGTTCTCTTCAAAACCATGCTGACTGGCTTCAGTCTTGATGGTGGGGTTGTGCCGCAGCCGGTTAACGGTGACGAACATCGAAAAGAAAACGGTAAGCTCCGCAATCTGTGGAACCATACTCTGAATAAAAATATTAACGATTTCCGGATCAAGACCAACGGAAAGATTATCCAGTGTAACCTGTCTTACATCGACCGGAAGGTGTTCCGGATGGTCGAAATTCGTAGAAAGAGTCTGTACATCGGCCACAACTATGAAAGTATCGTACTCATTTTGCAGCTTCACCCTGTTCTGCAGTGATCCAACGTAATGCCCAAGATGAAGAGGTCCAGTGGGTCTGTCCCCCGTTAAGATACGTTTTTTTTCAATGCTCATTTTCACTCTCCCGTACACCAGGAATATTTGAATATCTGAAATCCCTCAGATCTATTTCACCGTGGTACTCCTCCAGAATGTTGTACGTTCTATCAACAAGATTATCAAGCTGCGGGCAGATCCTGGAGTAATCCGCAAGGTATCTGAATGTTCTGGGAATGTATCCCAGAAATCTTGTATCACCTGTTTTTCTGTACTGGAAACTGAAAGTGCCTATAGCCTTCAGGCTCCGCTGACATGCGGTCAGGGCAATCTGGAACATGTTCATGTCACCCTTCGCAACGACAAATTTCCTGGCTCTGTCCTCCCAGGAGAATCCTGCGTCTCTGTAACTGTCTCTTATAAGGCTGACAACATCGTATGCAGGTGGGCCAAACCTTGCATCCTGCCAGTCAACTATGGTTAACCGGTCTTTGTGAATCATGAGATTCGCACTGTGGAAATCTCTATGAACAAAAACCGCTGATTCTGATATCATACTGCACAAATTCCGCATCTCATTCTGAAGCGCGAGGAGTTCTTCCATTGGAACTTCAAGAAGCCGGAAAAACAGTGATTCCAGGGTACTCTCAAGCTCCGCCATGAAAAATGCGGGAGTGAAGCTTCTTCTACCGGCTATTGAACCGGAACAGGCCTTACCGTCAAGTTCTCTCTGCATGGATATAATAATGCTGATTGCTTCATCGAGATACTCCATGTATTTATCATCGTCTACATCAAGTAATCTCAGGTTGCCCAGGTCTTCCTGGAGAACCCAACCCTTCTTGGTATCGCATTCCATTATCGACGGGACATTGAACCCGTGATCGGAAAGAAGCTCATGAATATCCAGCCATGGCCATATGGGATACTTCCCGCTGTCCATTAGAATAAGAGTCTCTCCAGCTGAAAAAACACGCCAGAAGAGCCTTCCCGATACGTCACCGTGAAGTCTTTTTACCGTTACACTGTTATCGGTTCTGTTCCTGAGCCATGAAGCAACTTCCGGAGACATGGTTTTCATACAAATCCACCGTCAGTACTGCTGCAGAACCAGGGCAGAATACATTCTTCAAGTGTACCGCTTTCGAGAGATGATCCCTCAAGCATGACACTGTTTCGCAACACGGCACCACTCCCCAGAATACAGCTCTTGCCAATATTCCATGATCCCTCGAGAACAGCATCACTCGATACGCACGCTGTGGGATGAACATACGAACCTCCGGATAGAATATTCCTTCGAAGTATATCTATCCTTCCCATATCCAGCCATCTCCCATCCTGCCGGCAGGTTATCAGTCTCTTGCCGTTTACCGAAGCCTCGGAAGCAATTTCTGAGAACAATCCTTCTGAAGCCTGTATCCTTGCGGCTATAGCAGGAATCGATGGTTCCATTAAACTAATCCCCCAGTAATGCGTTCTTTCAGTGCCGCCTTGTCCGAATTTCATATACTCATCAGTGAATAAGGGAGAATAGATACCATCCCGGGGGAAACTCCCGGTTAAAGCTGTCCAGTCTGACTCCGTTTTCCTGTGGTACTCCAGCATCCCGATTGCATCAAAATCCTCAATGATCATATCCGTATTAACGATCATCCAGGTTCCACTGCTAATTGTATCAGTATGCCGCGCCAGCGTTGCTGATACACCCATCGGCCTTTCCTCGAAATATAATTCGCACATTTCTTCCTGCCAGACTTCCGATATTTCCCTCAGCAATGCTTCAGGACATCTGGAAGCGTTTATTCTGACTATACCAGGACACAAAACACGAATCTGCCTGGCAAGCCTTCCCAAAATAGATGTTTCTCCGTATGGAAGAAGGGCTTTGGGATGAATAAGAGAAAGGGGCTCATCCCTCCTGCCGTAACCGGCAGTAAGAAAAAAAACCCCCTCAATCTCCATACAGAACCAGTTTACCCGTAAATTTCTTTTCTATTGCAGTCACACAGCTTGACCCTGCGTCTCTGCGGACGCCAGTGTCCTTCGTCACTGTATATGGCGGCGTAAAGTACCATGGGTATCCTTTCCTTGCCGCATACCGGGCATTCATCCTGATGAAGTGTCCTGGCTTCGTGAGCCAGCTTAGCTGCAAAAGTTCTTTCTTTCTTAGGCATTCGAAGCATCCTCTCCGGTTATCACCGGGATACTGCAGGCGGAGGTCATGATTCTGTCCATCATTTCTCGATCACCGTTTTCGGCATATATCGCCTGAGCTGTTTCCAAAATAGTAAGCAAACCGCGGCGGATCTGTATAGAATTGAATCTGCCTTCAGAAGCCCACCAAAACGGGCACGAGTATAACATTTTATCGGCCAGTGAGGCAACCCTGCCCGATTTATACTGTTTTGAAATATCACTGACATTTTGAAGCAACTTCCTTAATCGCACATGAATCCGGTTGTCAGGATCTTCCCAGAGAGGCCATGGCTTACCTGCATCGAGGTCTCCGGGAGTTGTTGACCAGCTTCCGGATGGAACATCGGCCGATACGGATGGAAATCTTTTAAGCAGCTCTCCCGGATTTACTATGACTGCATCATCCATATTCTGAAAAGCCTCAAGGAAAGGAGCAAGGAATCTTTCGATGGTTCCTTTTCTGTGATGACCGTAAGTTTCGCCATCCATTGCTATCAGGATATAGGCATCCTCATCGCCTGTCCACTGATGCATGCCGGCTACTATCTCCTCAGCCATTCCCGAACCATCCTCTCCGTGAAAGGATATCCGGTTGCTCCAGAAATTGCTTCTTAGAAGTACGGCTACATCACCCACGCTGAGAATAGTTCTGCAGGGAACACTTCTGCCCGTCCAGGTCCAGGGAATGTCATCCGTTACTGTCCAGTTGTAGTTCATACTGCTGAATATCGATGGAAGTGAGGGAGAATAGGCCATTTCGGGGGGAAAAACACCTGATGGATTGTAGTTGCTTCCCAGTAGCCGGCGGTTCCCTTCTCTGTTCAGCTTCAGCTGTCTTCTTACATCATCTTCTTCTATCAGTGGAAATATGGGGTGATAAGCCCCTGAATCAGTGAATTCCAGATTTGCAGCGGCAGCGAGATGCTCAAGGGATACGGATTCCAGTTTCTCGAGCTGCTCCGTAAGAGAGTAATTAATATTTACCGCTACTCTGGCTCCGGATCGAACAAGCAATTCTGTAAGAGGCTTATAGCATTCCGCGTCAATCTCCGCCACCAGACGAATATCCTGTGTAGGCGGCTGATACATGTGCAGCAGCAAACTTATGTATTTCATCTTTTTCGCTCCCTAAGCAAAATCCTGTTCCCTATGGTCAGTCCCAGAAGTTCGGAAGCACTTCCGCGACTTACAGCGATTTCCATAAAGCCTTGACTGCCCTGAAGATATAGAATACCAGGATTATCAGCGTAAGTTGAAACCTCTTTTATGGATTCGATCCTGCCGTCGGGAAGCCGCAGTTCAGATGGATGAAATCCACATGCGGCGGATGTGGATAACCAGAGAACAGCATTACCGAATCTGTCTATATGAGCAACAGTTACTTTCAGCCCGTCGTCGTTCCGAGAAGGTGTCTCAATTTCTAATGGAACAAGTTTTTCAGTATCAACCGGTTCCAGATATTGCACCCATCCGGGATCGAGAATCAACCTCGCGCCTGCCGGAGCGAAAACATCCCTTCCATGAAACGTATTGCTGGATCCACCAGGATGATCAGGCAGCCTCCAGCAATTGCCTGAGGGAAGAAGGCCGAAAAGACCATTATCAGGCCCGACATAGTGAGTGCCCTCCACTTCGCAGACCACTCCCCCGCGAACCGTCCCCACTCCCGGATCAACCACTGCTACTACTACTGAACCGGCCGGGATAACTTTCCGGGAAACGTAAAGATGGAAAGCGCCTTCGGTTACTGAACCAGCCTTTATATCATGCGTAAGGTCGATTATTGAGATACGATCTGAGGACATCGAGAGTATCACAGCCTTCATCTGAGCAACGTATGTATCCGATACTCCAAAGTCGGAAAGCAGAAACACAACTCTGTTCATCTGTATTTTAAGACCACTAGAGTCTGATCATCACCCTGTGGCGAACCTTTTGAATGGGAGTTAACAGCATCCAGTATCCCGCCTGAGATCTTTTGAGCTGACAGGTCACGGTTTTCCCGAACAGTTTTATTAAGCCTCTCTGTGCCGAATTCCAAACCTGACGAATTCATGGCTTCCGTCAGCCCGTCGGTGTACAGGACAAGCACATCACCGGATTCAAGTTTTACTGTTCCGTGCTCGTATTCCGCCACGGTAGAAAGACCCAGAATCAGTCCGCCCTTGTAAAGCCATCGGGATTTCCCCTTCCTCTTTACAAGAAGCGGAGGATTATGTCCGGCATTAACGTATGTCAACTGGCCCGTGTCAAGAGCCAGGACACCGTAGAAAAGACCGGTCATAATAGGATCACCCTCGTCAAGAACGGAGGATTCATTAACCTTCTGAATGATCTCGCTGATGGAATAGATACTTTGAACATGTGCTTTCAGAGTACCCTTCAGTCCGGCCATGGTCAACGCTGCCGGGATGCCTTTTCCGGTTACATCGGCAATTGCAAGTCCAAGGTTACGATCAGGGAGGTGAAAGAAATCGTAGTAGTCCCCTCCCACTTCTCTTGCCGGTCTATAAAAAATCTCTATATCGTAACCCTCAGCATTTGGAGGACTATCCGGAAGCAGGTCAAGCTGTATCTTCCTCGCCATAATCAGTTCCTCCGATATGGCGTTTCCGGTTGAGAGCCTGTTAAGAAGAATGTCAGGCATTCTGTTCCTGATGGTTTCCGAAGCCAGAAGTCCGGGAGTTTCGGTAATCAGTTTTATCACTTCCATTCGAACGTTTCTATCCGGATCAGCGAACCTGTCAGCTAGCTTCACATCGATATTCGACGTTGAATACAGCTCCGGATGTTTTCTCAGGCCGCTGACGGCCTCCAGTCGCACATCTGCGGCAGAATCATCAAAAGCTTTTATCATTACTGGAAGCAGCTTCTCCGGGGATATGGAAACGTTTTCGAGCAGACCGCTGAGAGCGCTGTGGCGTACATAGGAATCTTTGTCATCTAACAATTCGTTCAGAATCGGATCAATATCTTCCGATTCACCACTTTCAAACTCCCCCAGGGTAAGGGCGACAGATGCCCTCACAACCCGCTTTTTATCGTGCGCCAGTTGCCTGAGAACGTCTGAAGTATCATCGGTCTTGAGTCCAAGGTCACGGATCGCATTCACCAGCGATTTTCGGATATATGAGGAGGAATCCATCCTGAATTCAGCTGTCAGATCGGATACGGTATCCCCCAGATCACTGCTGTTCCAGAGTACGAAGAACGGAAGAGCGGCTCTTTTCTTAAATACACAGGCTTCAATTATACCTTCGATCAGCTCAACGGACGCTTCTATAAGATCTGTCCTGCCGAGGCAAATAAGCTGGCTGAGAGCCTCCCTTCCCTCATGGTGATCGGAGATCAGAACTGCGATCAGAAGGTCTCTTCTTATTTCAGTTTCCATGATGGTGTAGTATCGCAGAACCATGCTGGCGAATGCCCTGCTGAACGCGATCCGTTCGTAAATAAGCTCCCAGAGGTTCTCTTTCTCCTCCGGATCAAGGGAGGAATAGTTCATCAGCATGCACCGCGTGACTGGAAGAATATCTTCCTCTGACAGATCGGTTCTGATGGATTCCCTCACTTCACTGCTGAAATACCTCAGTCTGGCTCCTATCCTCCAGGCCATCCTGCCCTTACCTCCTGGAGGGAGCCGGTCCATAAGAACCAGAAGAAGGTCGTTGAATTCCTGGTTGAACCCTTCAAGCTTTCTGTCAAGAAGTCCCAGAATAAGGGCAGTCATCAACACTGGATTACCGTCCGCCAGAACCTCGTTCAGCACGTCGAATTCCCTGGTTTCAAGAGTTGGAAACTTGCTGCCTATGTACATCATCAGGGCCTGCCGGACGGAGTAAGAATCGTCCTCCAGGAAGTCTGTATAGATCTTCCTGCCTTTCTCTGACATTCCCCAGAGAGTCAGATCCTGAAGGAACTGCCCCCTTATTCTCGATTCGGGATCAGTCATCACCGAATGCACCAGATCACCGAACGCAGACGACTCAAGAACCCACTGCCTCCCGAGAGTTCCGGCCAAGGCAATTCTTACTTCTATATCACCCTTCTCCATCATTATCCTGTACATGCTTATTATCGACTCATCTGAATGCTCTGCGGAGCTTTGGAGCATGTTTAGAACATCAGTGAGAACGATCCAGGATCTCTCGGATGCGACGTGAAGAAGAAGCTTCGCCCGCACTTCATCGGAGAGGCTTTTAAAGAAGCCGGCAAGGAAGTACCCGGCCCTTCTAACGCCCGATTCCTCACTCCCTAGCAATGTATCCACAAAAGCGCGGATGACCTGAGCATCTTCCTCAAGAAGCTCGCGAATTCCTCTGTCTATGGCCCACATTCTTACCGAATCACTACCGGTGATATAAACTTCACCGCTTCCGCATATTCTTCTGAATGGATCTGCGCCTCTGGCGGCAAGGGATCTGCTGTAGAACTCTTCCAGCTCTTCACTGGATGGAAACCTCTTGTTCTCCTGTACAATGAGCCTTTCTAAAAGCCTGAAGAGAATCCGTTTGAATACCGCTTCGGCAACAACAGGGTCGAAGGCCGCCAGTAGAAGAAGCTCAGCTTTATCGAGGGAAGGCAGTTCACGGAACCATATCAGAGCCTCCCTGCCCTGTTCCAGTCTCCATCTTCGATCGGTTGAAGGTTCCGGGAGTTTGACATGGGCATCATCGTACGAATCAAAAATCCTGGTGATCTCCGGAGATGATGTCGCCAGTATCAGCCTGTGCCTGGATTCCGTTGCCCTGATAATCAGGGAGAGAATCGTTGACCACAGACGTGAAGGATAGATATCCACAATTCTCCTGAGAGTATCGATATCAAGGAAAACAGCACAGTCCTCAGAACCTGTAAGAAGCTGCACAACTTCCCTGAAGTTCAGGTCTCTTGTGATTATTTCAATAGGATTAAGACCGTCCAGAGAGGCTTCAACCAGCAGCTTTCTCGAAATGGTTGTCTTTCCAGCGCCAAGGGAACCGCTTAGACACACGAATCCGCGCCGTTTTACAACTTCTCTTGCTTTATCAAAAGAATCACTGTCTACGGAAAGCACATCGATGTCACCGTAGGATTCAAGCAGTTCTCTGCCCTCAGGATAGGGAAATGATTCCCGGTTCAAGCTACGAAGCCAGTCTTGAACCTGATTACGAAGGAGTTCCCTGCCTTCGTTAGCGGAAGAGAAAGTCCAGCATAGAGAGTTTTTTACAAGTTCCTGAACCGCGTTATCATCCTCCGGTTCCTTTATGAAACATATCCCGGCAACCGGGATACTATGCCGGAAGCAATTATAATAGATGCTTCTGAGTTCGGGAGAAAGTGGTCCGTTGATTACAAGAAGCAGAGCGTCTGAAACATGTATATCCGATCGAGAGATCTGAATTTCATCGGCCCATCTGGGAGGTATAAGAAGCTGAACGTCCGTTTTGAGAATATCCCGGATACCCCCGGGCAGTTCCCTGGCTTCGAATACTACTGAAAGAGTGAAACTGTTCACGGAATGAGCTTCACTTTCAGGTCAGAGGCCAGATAAGAGTAACCCTCGTCTTTCCTTCCGGAGTAAGACCGAACTCAACCCATTTGGCAAGGTTCCGGGCAATAAGAATTCCTCTCCCCCTTGTAGAAAGAAGTTCTTCTCCATCTCCCGGATTGAAGCCTAGAGCCTTTTCAGGTTCCCATTCTCCCTCATCATCTATCAAAAACCGGATTCTGTTAGGTAAGATATTGAAACTGATAGTAACTGTCTTTTCCGGATCGTTTCTGTTTCCGTGTTCCATAGCGTTCTTAGCCAGTTCAACAACCGCAATTGACAGGGAAGACAGATCATTCTCTGAAACTTCCGCAGATCTCCCTATAGCTTCGATTATCAGCTGGAGAGGTTCAAGCACATTCGCATCACTGGGAAAGCGCATCTCTATCGGGCGCACAGTCATTCCCCGAAACTATCCAACGCTTTCTGTTCATCAGAATATGTATCGAAGATCGTAATCAGTTTTGTGATGATGAACAATTCGTGGATTTTCTTCGTGGCATTCAGAATTTTAAGAGCTCCGCCTGCTCTTGAAAGGGTAGTATGGCCGGATACAATTACTCCCAGACCGGAACTGTCCATCCAGTTCACTTTTCCAAGATTAAGAACGATCTTCTTTTTATCCTGGTCAACAGCTTTCTGGAATACATCCTTTACTTCCATAAGCTCAGGGCCACCGATGACTTTGCCGGAAAGAGCAATAAGGAGAATATCACCCTTCATTTCTTGTTTGATCTTCAACTTCTACCTCCCGAAAATTGAAAGTGTCTTCAGCAACGAGAATTGATCTTTGTTTAATATAGCCCTAAAACTCAATTTGACAAAACCCACGTCAGAACTCATGAGCAGGCAACAAAATTCTTCCACTCGATAAAGCCCAGTCCGCTGAGGAATTCCATTATGGATTTCCTTGCTCCGGGGAGCCTTGAAGCTATTACTACAGGCACGTCAGGTCTTGCTGAAAACTCCCCGGCGCCCTTCACAGGTCTCCCACGCAACCTCTCTCCCTGCCTGCTCTCTGATGGATCGATGAAAGCTTCAATATAAAATCCGTTATCCTGCAGACATTTTCCCAGCCTCCTGGCTGTCTGACCGCTTCCAGCCACGAATATTTTTTTACCGGACATACATGGTACATATTCAAGGTACTTCGCCTTGAGCTTGTAGAAACTTGTAAGGGAATAAGCTCTGCTGGTCCGTGAAAGCCTGTCTGCCCTGTCCCTCCATCTGAGTAGAACTTCAGGTACACGCGCGAACCTGTAGCCCCTGCTCCATAGTCGGAGCCACAATTCGTAATCCTCGGGCAGTTCCCTTTCGGTATAGCCACCCTCCGCGAGAATGCTCCGTCTATGGTAAAAGGCGCTGGGATGAGGCACAGGGCTTTCTATGAACAGGTTTTTCTCTATCTCTTCAGGCTCTATCAGATTGTTCAGCCAGTTTTCATAAAGCCTGTAGCCACGGGTAACATCCTCATCAGGGAAACTGTGAACCTTGCAGGACACAACAGTACGAGATCCCATCGATACGGCAAGCCGTAACTGTTTCTCGATTCGCTCCGGCAGTGAGATATCGTCCGCATCCATCCTCGCGATCCAGGTTCCCCTGCATCTTTCCAACCCGGTATTCAGAGCGTCCACCAGTCCGGTACCGGCAGAATTAACAAGTACGAACCGTGAATCCCTTGAACAGCATTCTTCCACAATCCGGACAGACGAATCCACCGATTCATCGTTAACAAGTACCACTTCAAAATCTCCGAAAGTCTGCCCCGCAATTGATGCAAGAGCACTGTCGAGGTACTTTTCCGCGTTTTTAAATGGTAGCAGAACTGAAACAGCGGGTGAGCTCAATTGGACAGATTCTCAACCACCTGCTGAAGCTCATCAGGAGTTCCCGCAGGCCTTCCGCATGCTGCACCTATACACGGCTGGGCGTATGGATATGCGGAATTCGGAAGGTGCATCGCTTCGATTTCCAGGCTGTCCGATGGTATGGATGGGTCGTAAAAATCCACGCCTTCCTCACCTGCAAGCTCAACAGCCCTGTCCATCAGTATATCTGTAAGAGTGTCTGCAGAGAATCCCACAACGTTGATGTGCAGTTCCAGTTCTTCATCATGATGTTCATCAGAAGTATCCGGCATTAAAGACCCTGAAACAGCATTCCTGAAAAAGCTTTCATCCCTTACTCCGGCCGCCCTTGTAATCTCAGTACCCTCCGAATCGAATACAACAGTTATGGGAAGAACGTTCGAAAGGTGCCATTCATCCTTCAACAGTGCTGCATCGCTTTCGTTAAGCCAGACTACAGGCATTGAGAGTTTGAATCCTTCGCGGAAATTCAGCAGAGTTTCCAGTTCCGGATCACCCAGATCAACCGCAATAGCCGCTATATCACCTTCCATGGATCTGTAAACCTCATCAATGTGGGGCAATTCCCCCACACATGGAGTACACCATACAGCCCAGAAATTCACAATAATCGGTTTCCCTTCGTTCAGTGAAATAAGGCTGTCCAGAGCTTCCCTGCCCACTACAAGCGGCCCCTGAATAACCTGACTGTCATCCACAGTATAATGGCTGCCGCTGTACATGATAATCGGGAACAGAAAAATCAGAATCAGGGGAATCCAGAGATAATCACTGAACTTCTCATACACAACCATCAGCTTCCACCCCGTTTCCGGGTGTCATGATGTATAGCGTTCACAGGACACACATCAATACATTTGCCGCACCTGATGCATTCCGCTGAGTTCGGTTCCTTATAGATAGCGATATCCACCGGACAGACGGACATGCATTTGTCACACTTCACGCATGACGAATCAACCCTCATCCTGAAAACCGAGGCCTTTCCTGCCAGCCCCCAGAATGCACCCAGAGGACAGAGAACACGGCAGAAGGGCCGTTTTGAAGTAACTGACCATAGTAGAATAAGAACAAGCACAACGGTTTTCCATGAAAACAGGAAACCCGTCTGGAGGGTAACACCGGAATCATGAAGAACAAGAGGTATTCCAGCTGTGAGTGTTCCGGAGGGGCAGATGACCTTGCAGAACCAGGGATCGCCCCCTGCGCCTGCTACAGTCCTGAGAGCCAAAGGAAGAATGACGACAAAAATAAGAAGGATCGCATACTTGGCATCTCTCCATGAAACGGGAATCCTGATTTTCGGTGATGGAATTTTATAGATAAGATCCTGCAAAAGCCCGAAAGGACATATCCAGCCGCAGGCGAATCTACCGGCTATAAATCCGAAAACCAGCATAAAACCGATAACTCCCAGAAGAATAACCGCGTCAGGTCTTCCGGTTGCTATGCCTCCCAGAAATCCATCCGTTGAAAGAATATTCTGAACCGACCCAACAGGACATGCAAGAACACTCGAAGGGCACGAATAACAGTGAAGTCCGGGAACACAGAACATCTTGGATTTGCCTGTAAAGATCGTTCCGTTGATCCATCCCTTGACGTAAAGATTTGCAAGAAAAAGTGATGAGAACTGAACCAGTCTGCGGGTTTTTTCCCTTACAAATATCACTAGCCTATACCAATACATTCGAGGCAGATATTCGCGGCTTTTTGCCAGATAACAACAGGGTTACCCCATACATAGCCCGATACAGCCATGAGGACCGCGATAACCAGCAGAGATATTCTGATTGATAAATGGATATTCCTCATATTCACCAATCGATAGTATTGATGGAGGCGGCGATCGGATTTGAACCGATGAATGGTGGATTTGCAGTCCACTGCCTTCCCACTTGGCTACGCCGCCTTACAATGGAGGTCAATAATACAAATTCATGACTTCCAGGGCAAGACTCTTTTCGTCAGTCAACCCAGTCAAGGCTTATATTGAGTGAACCGGAATAAGACATCTGCCCGAAAGGTGTTGAAATTGTAGGAACAGCTGTAACCAGCATCCTTCCAATATGATCCCTATCTCTTAGGTGAGAATCGATACCCCCTATTGCAAGTGCCATGTCTATGAACTCAAGAGCACCCATATCACTCATGAGAGGAACCGCATCGAAACTGATATCAAGCGGAAGTATTACAGTTTCGTCCGCTCCGGGAACTTCCAGGGGCTGGGACATCGTTCCCGAAGCTACCCAGGTTGTATCAAAGGCTATCCCTGAGTCCCCATCAAGATAGAGATCCCAGACAAGGGATGACAGTGTAACGGGAATAATATCGGGTCCGGTCGAGCCGTTGTTAGGATTGTGAATGCCTATATTGAGTGTAAAATCCACCGGGCAGCTTCCCGAACCCCATACAGCCAGCACTTCAGCAATCTGGGTAACGGAAAGGCTCGAAAGGCTGTCGAGCTGAATCCCGGTAACGACAAAATCCTCAGTATTCTCTATCCTGAACTGGCATCTCAGAAGGGTAAACGGATCATCAGGGCTGCACGCCGTAAACAGTACGCTGATAACTAGAAAGCAAGAGAGAATAATTGACTTCCTCATGATCTATTCCTTTCATGCTGTTTTTTCTATAAGTTATAGATTATCTAATCAATTCTGTTCCCGAAAACAGCACTTAGAAAAAATAGCGACAATTAATATGTAATCACATCAACTGGAGGAAAAAAGAAAATGCCGGCCGACTGGATGAATGTATCGTCACTTTCCTTTAATACTATTTTGCTGTTTGAGAGGGTTCAGCTCAGCTGGTTTCCCGGATGGATACCGGAAAAGGAATTTGCAGTCGCATTGAGAGCAAACCCGCACGTGGAATGGTACTTGCGACATAAATGTCCTGAATTGAACGAATGGCTGGATAAGGTAACGAGTAGAGAGGATGGAAATCAACCATCGAATCCTGAAATCCGTCAGGCTGAAATGGAGATTCTGAAAACCGTTAATGATCTTGTTGTATACGTCGTGTCCCCGGATGTTTACGATTCTCAACCATTTCTGAAGTGGAACCCTGATGAACTGACATCCCTGATTGATTTTTCCGGCAAAAGGGTGATCGATATCGGCAGTGGTACTGGAAAACTAGCGTTGATTGCCGCTTCGAAAGCAAAGGCTGTATACGCGGTCGAACCTGTTGCTAACCTGCGTATATATCTGAAAAAGAGAACCATGGAACTGGGATTGAATAACGTATTCGTAGTTGATGGTCTTATTCAGGATATACCGTTTGCGGATGATTTCGCGGATATAACAATTGGAGGTTTCGTATTCGGTGAACATCCGGATGAAGAACTCCGGGAAATGATGCGAGTAACAAAACCATGCGGCACAGTAATACTATGTCCGGGTAATACCGACAGTGATAATGACAAACATGACTTCCTTATCGGAAAGGGGTTTGAATGGTCACAATTCAAGGAACCGGGAGTAAGACCTGTTCGTAAGTACTGGAAAAAAGTCAGACCGTAAGATCCGAACTAATCCATATGCTTCCTTGATATGCATACTTGCACAAATCACAGAAGGCGTATAATATATTGTTGGACAGGATAATCTTAAAAGACCAACGCAACTTAAAAGAAAGCGGTATAACCGGTGAATGAGAAACAGTTCGACAGTTATTTTGAACTCGGGCTGATCGGTATGGCGATTGTCACACCTGAAATGAACTTCATTGATGTCAATAACTACTTTTGTGAAATGCTCGGATACTCCAGGGACGAACTACTGAAGAAAAAATGGTCTGAGCTAATCTATCCTGACGATTTGAGAAAAAACGTTAACGCTTTAAAAAAGGTACTCTCCGGTGAAACTGAGGGCTACAAGCTGGAAAAACGTCTGATGCACAGTAACGGCAGTACTGTTAATGTGAGTATCGCTACCAAATGCACGAGAAAACCGGACGGATCAGTAAACAGTCTGCTTTCACTTGTTCAGGATATCACAGAGAGAAAAAAAGCCGAAGAGAGTATCCGAGAATCAGAGTTGAAATACAGAACCGTTGTTGAGAACGCGAGAGAAATGATCTGGCAGCTGGACAGAGATGGGAATTTCGTATTCTTCAACAAGTACGCAGAAGAGCTATCCACAAGAAAAAGCACTGATTGGAAGGGCGAGGATTTTTCACCGGCTGTTCACCCGGATGATCTTGATCGGGTTAAAAAGATTTTCATTGATACGCTGAGCGGCAATCTCAATGAATATGAAGTCAGAATATTCGTAGGAGAGAATGACATAGCTGAACTCACGGTCCAGACACTTCCTGTATATACTGATGGAGAGATTACCGGAACGCTGAGTTTCGGTAGGGATATCACCGAAGAAAAAAGATCTCAGCGAGCATTGAAGGCCTCCGAAGAACGGTACCGTTCACTTCTTGAGAATATCCCTGTCGGAGTGTTTCGTTCAACCTCCGACAAGGATGGAACATTCATCTCTGTTAATCCTGCGCTTGCCAGAATGTTCGGCTTTGGAAACACGGAAATGATGCTCAGGGCAAAGGTATCTGACTGCTATCATAGTATCGAGGATCGCGAACGATTCATAAGCAGTCTCAGAAAAGAAGGTTCTGTTTCAGGATACGAAGCTCAATTCAAACGTTTAGATGCTTCAACCTTCTGGGGTTCACTGACATCAAAAGCAACACTCGATGAAAAAGGAAGGATTCTTTACCTTGACGGTATTCTCGAAAACATAACCGAACGGAAATCAATTCAGGAAGCGCTTCGGGAATCAGAAGAACGATACCGCCGCCTTCTCGATCATAATCCTGCGGCGATTGTCGTTCATGTCAATGGCAAAATTGTTTATGCCAACAAGGCAAGTCTTGATCTCGTAGCTGCCTCCTGCCCTGAAGACGCTCTCGGTAAAATGATTTTTGACTTCGTCCATCCCGATTACAGGAGTATCGTACTTGACCGTCTTGAACTGTGTCAGAAAGATGGAAAATTCGCGCATCCTATCGAGGAAAAGTTTCTTCGGCTCGATGGTGAATCCGTTGACGTTGAGGTAACAGCAATACCCATAACGTACCAGGGTCAGCCTGCTTCTCAGGTTGTTTTCTGGAATATCACAAGCAGAAAACAAGCGGAAGAGAACATAAAGAACAACCTTGATGAACTGAATAGAACTCTTAAAGGAACCGTAGACGCGCTGTCTTCAGCAGTTGAAACAAGAGACCCTTACACGGCAGGTCATCAGAAGGAAGTAGCAAGATTTGCGTGTGTGGTTGCAAAAGAAATGAACCTTCCAGACGAAATGATTGAAGGTCTTCGCGTCGCAAGTTTACTGCACGATATCGGTAAGATTAAAATTCCGGCGGAGATCCTTAGCAAACCCGCGGTTCTTACGGAGATAGAATACGAATTAATTAAAACTCATCCGGAGGCAGGCCTTGAAATCCTCAAGACCATCAGTTTCCCATGGCCTGTAGGAAAAATCGTCCTGCAGCACCAGGAGAGAATAGATGGTTCAGGATATCCCAACGGCCTCAAAGGAGATGAAATCTGCCTTGAAGCGCGTATTCTGGGAGTCACAGATGTGGTGGAGGCAATGTGTTCCCATCGCCCCTACAGGAGTTCCCGGGGTATGGAAAAAGCACTTGAGGAAATATCGCAGAACAAAGGCATACTGTACGATGAAGAAGTTGTTGATGCGTGTCTTAAATTGTTTAGAGAAGAAAGATTCTGTCTCTGTACTACCTAGCGTATATTCTGGAATGATTTTACACATGTGGAAGTATAACTATGACTGAAACATCAGAGATAACAGATACTGAGGTTCTCCTGAAGGAACTACCTGAAGCCCGCGGACTGGATAAAATCCATATTCTAGCTGATCTGACCGTAGCCTTCAGGGAAATCAATCCGGAAAAAGTAATTGAATTCGGGAAACAGGGGCTGGAACTGCTTCAGGAAACTGAAGAAAAAGATCTGGAATCGGTTATACTGAGCGAACTCTGTTGGGCATATCAGCGCATAGACGAGTATCAGACATCACTGGATCACGGCTTTGAAATGCTTGAGCTTACAATCGAAACTAAAGATGACAAGTCTAAGGCTACCGCACTGAATAGAATTGGTGCAACATACT
>JAIORS010000163.1 GCA_021108005.1 Candidatus Aegiribacteria sp. | reverse complement strand
ATGCTGTCAGTGATGTTCTTTACCCCTTGACAGAGGGGGGCCTCATAAGTGTTATATTTTGCTTATTTTACTAATAAGACTTCCGTCTTCATTTCTTAATCTTTTCCCGCGATGCACATACCAGTGAAGGTGTTTTGTTGATTGGTAATTTCCAACATTTGAAGAAACTCTACATCCACCATATTCACTTTCAACTAATTTTGTTACATATGAAATTGCTTTTAAGAATTCGATAGAGAGTGCAGGGTTGTTGTCAAAAGTTGACAGGGAATCGATATGTTTCTTCGGAATAATAACTATATGCAACTCAAAATATGGTTTTGTATGATGAAATGCTAAGATTTCTTCTGTTTCATATACAATATCCACCTTTGTTTTTTTTGAAATTATTTCGTCACAATAGAAATCGTTCATTTATCCCCTGCTTATTGGTTCTTGCACATATAAAAATATAACGACGCAAATCAGCGGCGTGGTACTCCGCGTACGCTGCATTTGTCTGGTTATGTTTCTCGTCTATCGATATCTGTTGATCGCATCCCTTAGCGAAATGGTAGCCTCTCGTGCGGCTTCTGCATAATCCTCACCATCGCTTGAGTAAATGATGCCTCTGGAGGAGTTGATGATCATGCCTGTACCATTGGCGTCCTTTCCGCTCATGACGGCGCTCTCAACGTTGCCCCCTTGTGCACCGATTCCTGGCACCAGAAAGGGCATGCTTCCGACAACTGATCTGATCTCCTGTAGCTCATCGGGATAGGTTGCCCCGACAACGAGAAGCACATTGCCATTCCGATTCCAGACATGGGCGGCCTTGTCCGCCACAATTTGGTATAGTTTCTTCCCTTCGGACCTCAGATCCTGAATATCTATTGCGCCAGGATTCGACGTGCGGCAGAGAATGATGATTCCCTTATCGCTACGATCCAGAAATGGGTCGAGTGTGTCCGTCCCCATATATGGATTCACGGTAACAGCATCAACCCCATAGCGATCAAATGATTCCCGAACGTACATCTCTGCGGTTGCGCCAATGTCTCCTCGTTTTGCATCTAGAATAACAGGAATCTCTGGGTGATTATCGTGAATATACGCTACCGTGAGTTCGAGATCGCGCTCGGTCCCGGATGCAGAATAGTAGGCCACTTGAAGCTTGAACGCACAAACGAGGTCAGCTGTTCTGTCTATGATTGCGCGATTGAACTCAAACAGTGGTGTCTCAACACGGCGAAGATGTGCAGGGATCTTTTCTACGTCGGGATCAAGCCCCACGCACACCAACGAATTGTTATTTCGCCAACTGGAGGAGATCTGGTCAATGAATGTCATTCTCGTTCAAGTCCTTTTCTATCTCAAAACATAACGCT
>JAIORS010000162.1 GCA_021108005.1 Candidatus Aegiribacteria sp. | reverse complement strand
ACAGTTACTTAAAGGGAATCGAAGCCAGTGAAACCCTCGGACTCACCTACCAGGTAGGACAAATGAAAAAACACGTAGCAACAATCCTCGAGCTGAGCGAAGAAAAAGATAAGTAATACGGTATTCCCTTTAATTATCCTGATGACAGATATGAAGCACGTGAGCTTTATGAAGATATCTTCTGTCGAAGGCTATGTATCTGTGCTTGAGGATATTCTGCTTTCATGGTGAATACCCGTTTTTCAGAAGCGGACCAGGCGCGCTACAGTCAAACACACAATTCTTTTTCTTCGGCAACTCTATCCTGGTCAACTGATACCATCGTCTCAGAGAAAAGTCCGATCACTGATTGAAAGCTTCTCAGGTAATTGTCTCATCCGATTTGTGCCGGTCAATGAGCAACTGCCCTCCAACTCCGACATTATCAGGGTTATTCTCCGATTTTCTGCATCCCGCTGGCCATATTGTGAAGTGTTTTACGATCAAGTTTCCCGGTTGCCGTCTTTGGCAGCCTGTCCATTACAGCCCAGCGATCAGGGACCTTGTAGCTTGCCAGGTTATCTGAAACATACTTTTTCAGACTGTCCAGATCCGGGTTATCCGCATCCGGCTCCCACTCGATATAAGCCTGGAGAATAGCTCCCCAATGCGCGTCCGGTACACCCACCACACAGCTCTCCAGAACATCCGGGAAGGAATCAATGATATTTTCAACTTCATGAGGACTTACATTCGACCCTCCGTGGATGATAATCTCCTTTTTACGTTCCTGAAAAGTGTAGAAACCATCACCATCGCATGTAGCGATATCACCGCCTTCGAAGGAGACTGAATAGAATGTTTTCGGATCAGATCATCAAGAACAGATGGATTCATATACCCTCCCATTAATTTTAACAGCATCACATATCATTCCCGCTTCCTGAAGCACAGGGCAGACCTTCAAACAATTTGCATAAACCCAAGGAATTTGTATTATCACTAAAAGGAGGATAACATGGGCACAATCGTATTTCTTATTCTAAGGCTGGTTTTCGGATACAACTACATGGGCGATGTACAGACTCTCGCTACTGTTGTCTCTTTAGACTCCATAGCGTTAGTTCTTCTGTGGAAACTCAAATCCAAAAAATCCGAGTAAGGTTCAGTAACCCCGAAAGTCTTCTGATACTTATAACCGGGGAAAACGGATGGAAATTCGAGCATTCTGTTCGATATTTCAGAAAGAGCCGGATGAGATAGTTTGATAACAGGAAGTATAGCGTATAAGATATTCTCCAATAAATAGCAATTAGTCGTAGAATACACAGAAAATACCTGGCAAATATTCGATAGTTTGCAAAGTATATTGACTTATTGTATTAATTTGCCTAGATTTCCAGCATGAAACGAAAAGCAATAAGAGAACTTGAAGCATGGAAAAGAAAGCCTTCCAGAAAGCCTATGCTTCTTCAGGGAGTGCGCCAGTGCGGAAAAACATATCTTCTAAAACAGCTTTTTGCGCCTTCATTCCCCGGGTATCACTACTTTGACCTTGAGAAGAACACAGCTGCTGCATCTGTATTCAGGAAAGGCAGCCTGGATCCTGCGCGTATACTGAAGGAACTTGAATTAGTATCAGACACGAATATCAGTCCGAACCGGGACCTAATCATATTTGACGAGATTCAGGCATGCCCAAGAGCACTCACGGCATTGAAGTATTTCTGCGATGACATGGCAGACTGTTATATCTGCGCTGCCGGCAGCCTGTCCGGTGTTACAATGTCTGATCAACCTTTTCCAGTCGGTAAACTGGAGTATACTGACCTTTACTCCATGAACTTTATGGAATTCCTTGATGCGCTGGAAGAAGAAAGGCTTAAAAATTCTCTGCAAAACGCGATTGAAGAAGAATCACTCCCTGAGGCAGCTCATGATAAACTCTGGAACATTCTTGGTGAGTACATCGTTGTCGGAGGTATGCCCGAGGCAGTAAAGGCATACAGGAGTATCCGGAGAGAAAGCCTGAGGACAGCTTTCGCAGAAGCGCGAAAGGTTCAGGAAAACCTTATCAGAGGATATCTGGCGGACATGGCCAAATACTCAGGGCACAGTAATTCAATGCATATTGAGCGGATCTGGAGCAACCTGCCTTCACAGCTGGGAAGAGAGCAGAACGGCAATTCTTCCAGATATCGCTTCAAGGGTGTCATTCCCGGACGTAAGGGTTTCAGAGGGCTGGAGGGTCCAATAGACTGGCTGGAAAAGACCGGTCTTGTACTGAAATACTCCATTGTTAATAGGGGAGAACTGCCTCTCTCAGCATATACAGCCCAGGGAAGATTCAAGCTGTACGCACACGATACAGGCATCCTTGGAGCACTTGCCGATATTCCACTGCTGGACAGAGGAGGGTTCCACGAGGGTTTTTACAAAGGATGGGTGGCGGAGAGTTTCGTGGCTCAAGAGTTCAGCGCAGCTGGAGTTGAACCAAATATTGCATGGAAAGAGAATACTGCCGAGGTGGAGTTCCTCCTTCAGAAACGGAATGATGTTATTCCAGTGGAAGTAAAAGCCGGCAGAAGATCTCATTCAAGATCAGCAGGAACCTTTGCCGGGAAGTATGATCCCCCGGAGATTGTAAAACTAGGATACTGGAACTTCAGGAAGAGAGGTATAACCCGCTTCATCCCTCTCTACGCAGCGTCAATGCTCAATACGCAATTCACTGAGAATAATCCGCAGACTCATTTCTGATAAACCCGGGTTTTGCCCGGCACATTTATACAGAATATGAAGCAGTAGCCTCTTCATGCGTCAGAAGGTAGGCTATAACCTCGCACCTGGAACTCACTCCGAAGAGAGCTCTCAGTTTCAGGATGAGATTAGCAGGAATCCCGGGATTAAATGTCTCAGAGATATTTCTTAACTTAACGAGATTTCTGATGAAGCCTGTTTTACTGAAGAATTTGTCTTTCTCACCTACCTGTGGGTGTGGTTTTCCATTCTTTCGTATCTCCCGGCTTAATCTTTTCCATTTGGCTTCTGAAGACGGTTTCATCAATACACTTGCAATAGAAGCAAGAAGAACCATGCCAGCAAAGTTCTCGCGCTTATTGATGGTCTTGAGACGCTGAACATTCAAAAAACGCTGGTTGATAACCAGCCACTCAATCATGGAATCGCATACCGTCAAATTGAATATCATGATACAGATGGACAGTTGCTCAACTACTGAAGCTGAATGCAGTAGTCAACCACCCCGAGAGGTCTTCTTCCCTCAGAAGTATTATCCCGGAAACGTGGTGGAATATGATCTGGATAATCAAATCGATATGCGGATTCGACCCCCAGTCATATCATCTTCGAATTCAAGGGTATCCGGAGATATCCAGACTGGTTTGAATTCCCTTGCACTTGAGATTGCCAGCAATTCAGTCCGCCCTTCGTCAAGATAGTACAAAAACAGGTGACATGTATCTCCGCTGGCCTGGTATTCCAACAACTCATCATAGCAGTGCATTGCGGGATAGTCGCTATAGGTCAGCATTCTCGAATCTGCCTGCAGGACATATTCATCGAGTATTTCAAGACTTGATATGTCGTATATCACGGGATTCATGGAGTTTATATCAAGTCTGAAGAGGTTAATCGGTCCAGGTACCTGAAGAAGAGATCCCCAGAAGGATAACCCGTTCGAGGACCATTCCAGCGGCTGCAAAACAACATCAAAACCAATCCGGACGGATGATAGCTGCTCGGTTTCAAAGGTCCCGAGGATTCCCCCTTCACTTCCCAGGACCCATAAACTGTCTCTGGAAACAACCGCGATGTGGCTGTTATCCCCGGAAACCCTGAAATCCAGTCCCTTGTGCGAAAACAGCTCAACACCTGTACCCTCGTGAGAGTATCTCCACAACTGATCAGACCAGTTTTCATCGGGGTATCCATCGTAATCGATCCTCCGAATAACGTACAGGTATCCGTCATGATATTCACAGGAGTGATAATGGGCACTGTAGACAAAGGTAATGTCCAGCGAGAGGATGGAGTCCCCGTTACCGGTGTCGATTACTTCAATCAGTGTATTATCACGGCCATCATTCTCCAGTGTAACCTCGTATCCATCTGACAGTAATTCAGCACCTATCATGAATATAAAAGTAAAGACAAACTGCATTGTACCCCTCCAAACGTAATTAGGGAAACCATTCTCTCTAATATATTAGCGTGGGAGGGGGGGGACGTCACCTGAGCATGTGGAGCCTCGCAATAAGCTGGACGACACAGATAGTAATTCACTCAAAGCATTCTGCTATAAGATTACTATAGAGAATTCCTTAGCTGGTTAATATATGTGTCTAAATTCTCAGGAAGAGGTAATATGGAATCAGGTAGATATTCCTCCATCGTTTGCATAAGAAAATTAGCTTTTGTTAGATTGTTTAAATTATAGTAATAGGTAATTAAATTTAAGTATAAATATCTATAGTTATTAAGCAATTGGGAAACTCGGGGTAAGTCATTTTCTCTCAGATCCTGAAAATTGGTGAAATTTTCCATTTCTCCAAGAAAAATTTCCAATAATTCGATATCGATTTCATTTCCTCTTTCACAAACATTATAGGGCACTAATTGTCTGGCCAAACCGCAGAGAATTAAACTGGAATCGAAATCATCAGTAATTAAGGCAGGAGAAGAAAGGGAAAAATATACAGGGCGGAGAAAAGCATTTTGTTCAATTATATCCGTAATTATAGCTTTTGCCGGGCTTAAATATTCCCGGTCGTAACCAGTCAGATCGGGAGATAACGTCCATTGGAAAACACTATCTTCCAATTCATATAATCTAATAATTTCGGAGTTAAGTAATGTGTGTATTATATTTGAATTCCACTTATAATTATTTGTCCCATAGATTTGCTCAGTATTCCAACTTATAGGTACAGGTACAATTAGATCATGGAATCCCTCTTTAATGATCTCAATATACCAGGATCGGTTACAGAGGGGAATAATCACCGGAGAAATATCTTGACGATAATTATCAATCCACTGCAGATAGGATATAGCATTAACTTCCGCATCTCCGCTGATAAAAAGAATTGCGTTTTGCTGGCAGCAGTCCAGTGTATTACGGGCATACTCCAGAAGCCAGGGGGGATAACATCCGGCAAGGAAACCCTTAATCATTGATTCTTTAACCTCATCATACTGGTCGAATTGAATAGCTTTTCGGGAGATAACTCCATATTCAACACCCAGGAAATAATAACTATCCCTTAAATTCGGATCCAGAATTATTGATTGTGTAAGGTAGTAGATAATTGTATCGGAAATATTCGCCGAATAATTCGGATAAGGACGAGAATCATAACATAAATAATGGGTGTAATAGCCCAGGTAGTGATATATTTCCGCATTACTGGAATCAACAGCCAGAGCTGATTCCAAGCATTCTATTGATTCCAAGTAACTGCCCTGATCGAAGTAATGATGTGCCTGATGCAGATAATTTTGGACATCTGAAGAATCGGTTTCAGTTAGTGAGATGATTAAAGACAGTATAAGGACAAACATATTCTCCCCTACTTGCTAAAGTGAAATTTGTGACTTACGATTTCATCTGATTGGTAGCAGTTCTTTTGCATACTTTGCCACCCTCCCTGTAAGATTCATGGAGCAGAGAGGTCGGTCTTGAGTTTCTGTTTGGTACTATATCAACATACAT
>JAIORS010000161.1 GCA_021108005.1 Candidatus Aegiribacteria sp. | reverse complement strand
CTTCGGAAACCAGAGTCGGAATTGACAAATCCAGCATGTGAATCATGTAAGGTGTTTGATAACCATATTATATCCATATAAGGAGATAGCAAAACGAAGCGAGCAAAGAGTCTAGGGTGTTGATACGACAGAATGGCCATTACATGACCATTATCTGATACAGATTCTGACGTGAATTGAACTGGCATTTCAGAAGCAGCTCGGGAATCGTTTATGATGAGATACTTATCAAGTTTGAAATTACTATCAATTAGTGATATAGATCGGGTGCCAATATTTTCCCCCCTGAAGTAGCAACTTAAAACTATTATGGAATCTGATTCACTGATTAAAGGATCATTTATGCTTTCATCGAAGTCAAATCTTGCTATTTGAGTACCATCATCAGTGCTGATAATCTGGAGTTTGTACAAATCCAAAACAGTTATGAAGGTATCATCATGAGATAACATGAGGTTTCTTACATGGATTATTCGTTGATCATCGGGTTCGAATAACTCCCTGTTCCACAGGAGATTCCCCTGCATATCGTATGCCCGAAGACTGTCGTAGGTGGTTGTGTAAAACCGGTCTCCTGCATTTGAAAACCCCACAAATGCATGCCCCCAACTGAAATTATCCCGGGACAGAATGCAGTTGAAATCGGAATCGTACATCCTAAGATATGTAGAGTACTTCACAAGTACAGTTCCGTTGTTAGTTACACGGATGAGAGGATTCCCAGGTAACTCCATCTCACTTGAGAATAGAGGAATTGATTTGACAGTACTCTCAGCAAGATCAAATAGGATAAACTTCTCATCAAAATAGCAGTACCCGAGTAGATACTGACAATTCTGAGAAAAGGTTAATCTGTAGATGTCACCTGAATATGGAATGCTATTTACTACAGTATCATCCTCTAGCAGAAAAACGCACTTCTTATCAACGAGAACAGTATGCCACTCAAACCCGTCCTCCGATTCAACACCGTACACTGTTCCTAACTGTCCGTATACGGGATCGACCAGATCCATGACATTGAAACTCCATTCCGTAGCGATGCGGATATCAGGTGAGGTCCAGCTTGATTCAGACGTAATAGCAGGTGGGATAATAAGCACGATCATGCTGATGATGTTAGAAAGCATTTTACTTCTTTCACTGTTAATGGATATATTTGTTCTAAATAGTACTTCATACTAACATTAAATACACAAATACTCGATTGCTTACTGTAAAGATTTAGAAATAAGCGAATATTAATCCGGTCAGTTTAAATATATACTATCAACAAACTGTCTATACATAATAATTCACCACTACTAAAATATTAGTGGATATGTAAGCTTGTCAATGATCCATTCAATTGTATGCTGTCTAAAAGTGCTTTGATATTCAGATACTATGCTTGACTGCTTCGCTCGCATAGTAGAATACCGGGTTCGATTCTTCGCGGTGCCGTTTTTTACTAGTCAACATGTTATTATCTTTCACCGTTACTCATCAGAATGCAGGGAGGCAGACAATTAGGATTTTCGCGATAGGTGATCTGCATCTTTCTCACTCAAGCGGGAAGCCAATGGATATTTTCGGGGATCATTGGAAGAATCATCATCTGCGTATTGAGAAGAACTGGAGAGAACTGATTACGGAAGAGGATCTGGTGCTTCTGCCCGGAGACCTCTCATGGGCCATGACACTTGACGAGGCCGAAGAGGATCTTATTTGGCTTGAAAGCCTTCCCGGAAGGAAAATAATTACGAAAGGCAACCATGATTACTGGTGGTCTTCCATATCAGGCGTAAAAAAAAGGCTGACTCCTGGTATAATACCTCTGCAGCATACCGCCTTTGATTGCGAAATCGCGGTTATTACGGGAACAAGGGGATGGATTACTCCTCTATCTGAAGATTATCTAAAAGAGAGGGATGAGAAAATCTACAATCGGGAACTGGGCAGGCTTAAAATGGCTCTGGAATCAACAGCGGAATTCAGAAAAGCGGGAAAACCGCTTATTGTAATGCTGCATTATCCTCCGGTTGTTTGCGGGGAGTCTACAGAATTTTCGGAGATGCTGTCCAATGAAGGTGTTGAACTTTGTATCTACGGTCATATTCATAATTCCCCCGGTCAGTGGGCCGAGGGGTTGGATACAGAAACAGGCGGCGTGAAGTACAGGCTGGTTTCAGCCGATTATCTTGATTTCAGACCGCTGAGGATTTCCGTCTAATGATAGTAAACGCGTCTGCTCTTGGCATGAGGTTCGGAGCAGAAGAAATATTCGAGAATGTAAACTTTACCATCAACCGGGGCGACAGGGCTGCCCTGGTTGGGGTTAACGGAGCCGGAAAAACCACACTGATAAGAATTCTTAATGGAGAACTGGAGCCATCGGCGGGAGATCTTCACATTTCAGGAGAAGTCCGAATTGCTTACCTGCCCCAGCAGATGAAAAGTTTTCCGGAAGGACCGCTTCTGGAAACGGTCTGCAGCGAAGCGGGGGAAGCAGCCAGAGCTCTGGATCGGATGAACAGGATTCATGCTGACCTGGAGATTGTCAAAGACAGCGGACAGCAGAAACAGCTTCTTGAAAAACTTGCGAAAGCACATGATCTGGCTGACTCAACTGACGCTTACAGTGTAAAAAGCAGGGCGGAAAAAGTTCTTTCAGGCCTGGGATTTTCATCAAGTGATTTTATCAAACCCCTGGAAAAATTCTCCGGGGGGTGGAGAATGAGGGGGCAGCTCGCGTCTCTGCTTCTTTCGGATCCGGATTTGCTCCTGCTTGATGAGCCCACAAACCACCTTGACCTGGAAGCAAGAATATGGCTTGAGGAATACCTCATTAAATACAGAGGGGCAGTTTGGATAATTTCACACGATCCGGGGTTTCTTGACAGGGTTGTGTCACAGATCTACGAGATAGAGTTTGGAGAACTTGCCTCGTATACCGGTAATTATTCCTTTTATGAAGAAAAAAAACAGGAGGATATCTCCCGCAGGGAAAAACAGGCAAAGCACCAGACGGAACAGATAGAGAAAATACGGCGGTTCATAAAAAGGTTCAAGGCAACCGAGAGCAAGCGGTTTCAGGTGCGCAGCCGTGAGAAAATGCTTGAGAAAATAGAAGTAATTCAAACCCATAGAGATCCGAACCACATGAAACTGAGATTTCCCGATCCTCCCGGAAGCGGGAAAATCGTAGCCCGTCTTGAAGATGTATCCAGGAGATACGACCGTAGCGTTTTCAGTGATGTGAATCTGGAAATTATAAGAGGAGACCGAATTGGCATCGTTGGAAAGAACGGTGAGGGGAAGTCCACTCTATCCAGAATACTTGCCGGAGTCGAGGATCCAACCGGAGGAAGTCTGCAGATGGGGTCCAGGGTTAAAACGGGTTTTTATACACAGGAGGTTGATCAACACCTTGACCCGGGATTGACTATTCTCGATCAGCTGGTCGCTATCAGCCCGTCAAGTTCCGAGCGGGAACTGCGGAGTATTCTCGGTGGATTTCTTTTTACAGGGGATGATGTCTTCAAGAAGACGGGAGTCCTCTCCGGCGGAGAGAAGAGCCGCCTTGCCCTTGCACGGATACTTCTGAGTCCCGTTAACTTCCTGATACTTGATGAACCCACCAACCACCTTGACATATTCTCACGGAAGGTTCTTTGTGAGGCTCTGGAGAAATACGCTGGAACACTGGTTCTTATAAGCCATGATGAGCAGCTTCTTTCGTCCCTTGTCGAAAAGGTCTACGAAGTCAGGAATGAACAGGTCAGCTTGTTCGGTGGTTCCTTTGACTACTACCTTAGAAAGAAGCACGAACGGATTCGAAGTTCACTTGAAGCAGGGAAGAGCGGCTCAAATTCCGGTAGATCCCCGAGGGAAGTTGAAAAGGAAAGGAAGCGGAGGGAGGCCGAACAACGCAAGAAGCAGTACGCAGGTCAGAAGAAAATACGGACAAGAATAAGCAGAATAGAAAGAAAACTGCTTCCACTTGAAGAGAAGCGGGAAGAACTGGAAGCTCTTCTTCAGGATCCTGAAATAATCTCGGATACCGCCAGGCTGGTTGACCTCCAGAAGGAACATGCCTACGTATGTCAGGAAATACAGAGTTACCAGAAGATTTGGGACGAACTGGCCGAGCAGATGGAGTAAATACGGAAACAGCCCCCTTTGAAGAGGGCTGTTTCAGTACAAATGATTCTCATGGTTCAGAACATGAGAGTATTCAAATTCGTACTAGAAGGTTGATTTGATAGCTCCCCATGTATCTCTCTGCAGGGCAGTGGGAATCCAGTCAACATCAAGTTTGTAGAGGTTGGAATTCTGCGGAAAGACCCACATATGAGTTCCGTCGTAGTCAATACCACCATCCGGACCTCCACCTTCGTTGAACTGACAAGACCAGATTGGGGTCATGTTCACGCTTCCATCGCCATTAAGATCGAATATGAAGATGTTGTCACCGGTATCTATCTGACAGCAGACTATCAGGTATTCTCCATATACAGACATGCCTGAAACAGTATTGAAAGCCGCAGTGGTCCATGTAACCGAGGATTCTGTACCTGTGTATGTACCCCAGGCGATTTCATCAGTGAAGAAATCAGCAACGTACAGATTGCCGTGTCCGGCATCGACACCACATATGTGAGTCCAGGCGGCAGGACCAGTTATATCCCTGGCAAAGTAGGGGTCAGCAGAGGTCGTGGAGACATCGTATACCTGGATGTTATTTGAATACCAGTCGCCGAAGAAGAATTCGTTGGGAGAACTTGCGTATACACAGTATCCCATGTCATCCGGGTCAACTCCCTGGTAAATAGGCCATGTAACTCCGGTAGCAGAACCTGTTGACATGTCGATCTCGTTGTTTACAAGAGGGGAGTATTGGGATATCCAGATGCTGTTGGGTACATCATTCTGGATTGCGAGCCCGTAAGACGATCCAAGACCCACCGCATACGATGCTACCACCGTATAAGTACCCTTTACTGAAGCGGGACTATTGTATCCTGATGGTCCGCTTCTGTCCATTGCCGATAAAGCGAAAAACACGCACAGTAAAACAACAAACGCTGTTTTCATTTTACCCTCCGTTCAAAAATTGTTAAGCCAACAAGAATGTTTTAACACATAAAACAAATGAAGTCAATGGGTATTATGAACGCCAGAAAAAGAGGTGCATTCCCGGTATTGCCTTCATGGTTATCTGAGTTTATTTTCAATCCGTCGGCAGCGTCAGGGAAGCCGGTGAGAATCCGGCGCGGCCCCGCCGCTGTAACCAGGAACGAAACCGCAACAGCCATCTCCC